>JAFDVY010000190.1 GCA_018268785.1 Acidobacteriota bacterium
GCAGTCTGCGGGCAGGGAAGAGAGCGGTTTCGTTCGCGCGATTGGATTGTTTGACGGCACGATGATCGTTGTCGGCTCGATGATTGGATCGGGCATTTTTATCGTTTCCGCGGACATCGGGCGCCAAACGGGATCTTCAGCGGGCATTATTCTTGCGTGGATCATCACGGGATTTCTGACGATTGCCGCGGCGCTTTCCTACGGCGAACTGGCTGCGCTTTTTCCTCGCGCCGGCGGCCAATACGTGTACTTGCGGGAAGCCTATTCTCCGCTTTGGGGATTTCTGTACGGGTGGACACTGTTCCTGGTCATTCAGACGGGCACAATCGCGGCGGTGGCGATTGGATTTGCCAAGTATCTGGGGGTTTTCTTTCCCGCGATCTCGCCGACTTCATGGATCGTCCATCCCATCAATCTCGGATCGAAATACGCGATCAGTTTAAGCGTTCAGCAGTTCGTTGCGATTCTTATGATCGTTTTCATTACTTTTCTAAGCACACTCGGCGTTCGGCTTGGAAAGTGGATCCAAAACGTTTTTACTTCCGCCAAGACACTCTCACTCATCGGTTTGATCTTGCTGGGCGTCTTTGTTGGGCGCAATCATGCCGCAATTGCCGACAACTTTTCCCGCTTCTGGGCTGTCCGAAATGCGCAGCCAATCGAGCCTGGCGCGAATTTCCTGAAGGGTTTCATCCCAACGGTGACGGCTGCCAGCGGTTTTTTTGGCCTTTTTGTGGCTTTCGGAGTTTCGCAGGTCGGATCGCTGTTTTCTTCAGACGCCTGGAACAACATCGGTTTCACGGCGGCGGAAGTAAAGAATCCCAAGCGCGACGTCGCGCTTTCCATGGCGTTCGGGACGATCATAGTTACCGTTCTCTATTGCCTTGCGAACCTCGCCTATCTCCTGGCACTGCCGCTCAGCCAAATCCAAAACGCTCCCGATGACCGCGTTGCGACGGCCGCGCTCAACGCCATCCTCGGCCCCGTCGGCGCCATCGTCATGGCCGTGGCCATCATTATTTCCACGTTTGGCTGCAACAATGGATTGATTCTCGCAGGATCCCGCGTGGCTTATGCCATGTCTAAGGATGGGCTTTTTTTTCGCGCCACCGGCAAGCTCAATTCGAAGGGCGTCCCTGGTACAGCGCTGGTCTACCAGGGCATCTGGATTGCGTTTCTTCTTCTCCTGCGTACACGAAAAGTAGATGGTTCCTACGGCAATCTCTACAGCGACCTGCTGAACTATGTGGTGTTTTCCGTTCTGATTTTCTATGTTCTGACGATTGCGGGTATTTTTGTGTTGCGCAAGAACCGCCCGGAGGCCGAGCGTCCCTACCGGGCAATTGGGTACCCGATTATTCCCATTCTCTATATCGTTTTCGCGCTGGCGATCATGTTTGTTCTGCTTTTGTATCAGACGCAGACAACGTGGCCGGGGCTCGCGCTCGTCTTACTGGGGGTTCCCGTTTATCTTTGGTGGTCGCGGCGGAGCTCATCGGTCGCTTAGTAATTTTTTTTGTAGGGCGCAGAGGCTGTCGCCTCTACAATGGGCGCGTCCAATTTGGCTGTGCCGGGCCAGGGTGAATCTAATTCGAAGGAGGAGTTGCATGGGCAACCCCTTGTTTGCGAAAAAGCCGTTAAGCCAGTTGTTGGCGGAGGCAAAGGAGTCCGGTGAGCACAGCCTGAAGCGCACCCTCGGCCCATTCCAATTGACGGCGCTTGGCGTTGGCGCGGTTATTGGCGCGGGTATCTTTGTGCTTTCGGGCCTAGGCGCTCACTATGCCGGACCCGGGTTGATGCTCTCTTTTGTGCTCTCCGGGCTTGGCTGCGCGTTTGCCGCGCTCTGTTACGCGGAATTCGCCGCGATGATTCCTCTTGCGGGCAGTGCGTACACTTACGCTTACGCAACTCTGGGCGAGCTTTTCGCATGGATTATTGGTTGGGATTTGACTCTGGAGTACGCCATGGGAGCCAGCACGGTTTCCTCCGGCTGGTCCAACCATTTCATCGAATTGCTTGATATTTTCCACGTGAAGATGCCTCTGTGGCTTGCGTATGACCACTGGACCGGCTTGCGCACCGCCACAGCAAACATCGCTCGCCAAATGGCGACGGCTGCTGATCCGACCCTTGTTCCCGGAACCCAGGCGTTCATGGACAAGGTAAAGGCGATCACCACAGCGAATTCGCCGGAGCTTGTGCAGCGTGCGCACGAAATGGTAGGGGCGCCGCATATTTTCGGCTATGAAATTGGATTCAATTTGCCGGCATTCATTATTGCCCTCGTCATCACCGTCATTCTGGCAATCGGCATCAAGGAGAGCGCGCGTTTCAATTCCACTATCGTGGTCATCAAGGTCTCCGTCGTTCTCTTCGTTATCGCGCTGGGCGCGAAATTCATCAACACGGCAAACTGGGGAAGCGACTGGCATTCGTTCGCGCCGTATGGGTTCGGCGGTATTGGCGCGGGTGCGGCTTACATTTTCTTTGCGTACATCGGATTCGACGCCGTTTCAACGACCGCTCAGGAAGCAAAGAATCCGCAGCGCGATTTGCCCCTTGGCATCATCGTTTCGCTCTTGATTTGTACCCTGCTTTATATCGCCGTCGCTGGCGTCTTAACCGGCATGGTTCCCTGGCAGGAAGTGAACATCGAAGCGCCTATCGCGCGAGCCTTTCTCGACCGGGGGCAGACGACGGCCTCGCACATCATCACTCTTGGCGCACTAGCCGGGCTGACTAGCGTCATGCTCGTCATGTTGCTGGGGCAGACGCGCGTTCTCTACTCGATGGCGAACGATGGGCTGCTTCCCAAGAAATTCTTCGCAGCCATTCACCCCAAATTCCGCACGCCTTACAAAAACACCATTGCCGTTGGTTTGCTTGCGGCGATCGTCGGCAGCATTACGCCGATTGACGACATCGGAAAAATGGTGAACATCGGCACGCTGCTAGCGTTCATTATCGTCTGCATTGCCGTGATGGTTCTGCGCAGGACGAATCCGGGACAAGCTAGGCCCTTCCGCACGCCTTGGGTGCCTCTCGTACCGGTTCTCGGCATCGTTTTCAACGGCTACATGATGTATAAACTCGGCTGGATCAACTGGGCGCGGCTGATTATCTGGCTCATCATCGGGCTTGTGGTTTACTTCGCCTATAGCCGGCACCACAGCAAAGTGCAAAACGCTGAAAAGAGTTAGTTCTTCATTCGGCCGTCTGTCTTTTTCGAGAGCCGGGCGTCATGTCCGGCTTTCGCATTTCTCGGCCAAATTGGACGCCTCGTCACAACCCCTCAGTTCGGGTAAAGTATCCTTTCTATCTCGTTCATGACTCCTCTTCGCGTCCAACTCAAGGAATTTTGGCAGCGACTGTCCGCGCCAGATCTGTTTGCCGCAGGCTTAGTGATCGTCGGGACAGCATTGTTCCTATTGGGCCGTTCCGGCAGAGTCATAAATTTTCTTGAGTATCTCGCCCTGCTGTCCGCTGGATATCTCATCATCCGCTTCATCGGCTGGTGGCGTTCGAGATTGCTATGGAGCCTGCGCAACCGCCTCATTGTTGCGTATCTCTTCATCGCGTTGGTTCCCGTTGTGTTGACGGCCGTGCTGGCCCTTTTTTCGGCGCTCATCCTGTACCGCCAGTTCGGCGGATACATCCTTTCGCAGGACCTGCAGCGCAGGGTAAACATCATTGACGCCGGCAGCGAACAGGTTGTCGCTGCACTGGAGCACGCCGCTCCCTCAATGAAAGAGGAAATCGCGGAGCGGATCATTTCGGACCAGGAACATGCCGTGTATGACAAGCATCTGCCTTCGCTGACGATCGAGATTACGGAACACTCCTCGCTTTTCAGCCAGCTTCCCGAAAATTCCAAACAAGGCTTTGCAGGATTCGTGCAGAGGGAGAAGCGGCTTTATCTGGTGAGCCTTCGCGCCGTCAATACGCCATACGGGGAGCGCTTCATTCATCTGAGGGCTCCTGTCGGAACGCCTTTTTTGTCCTCACTCGCTGTTGAGCTGGGTCCTGTACAACTGGTCCTCCTGGAACCTTCGGCGGGAGCCGGCGCAGACACACTGAAGTTGAATGGGCAGACGTATGAGACCGCAACCACTGTGTCCGACCGTCACCGCACGCTTCCCGAGCAGCGGGGTTTTTGGGACATGGATGTCGCCGGCGTCACGCGATTTGACGCCCTGGTGGAGGGGCCAGATGGAAATCTCCGCACTTCCAGGCCGGTGCTCGCGAGATTTGCCACCAGACCTTCACAATTGAATTCGAGGATGTTTGCCTCGGTCGGCGACTTGGGTCTCGTCTACGTGTACACGTTGGGCGTGCTTTCCGTGCTCTTTCTGCTGCTGGAAGTAGCAGCCCTGATTACCGGTGTCATGCTCACCCGGCGGATTACTTCCGCCATCGACGGACTCTATAAGGCAACGGTCTTTATCCAAAGGGAAGACTATTCGCATCACGTGAGGATTGAAAGCCGCGACCAACTCGGTGTATTGGGTGAATCGTTCAACCTGATGACCGATTCGATCAGAAAGTCTCTCGAAGAGCAAAAACAGCACCAGCGGCTCGAAAACGAAATTTCCATCGCGCGCGAAGTGCAGAACCAGCTCTTCCCGCAAAAACTGCCGGTCGTTCCCGGCGTTCAACTGGAAGCCGTCTGCAAAGCGGCGCGGATGGTCAGCGGCGACTACTACGATTTCATCCAACTGACGCCTACGAGACTGGCGATTGCCGTCGCCGACATTTCAGGGAAGGGAATTTCCGCGGCATTGCTCATGGCGAGTTTACAGGCGGCGTTGCGCAGCCAATTGCTGGCGCCAGGCAGTGCGGATCTCAGCACAGGCGAACTCGTTTCACGGCTGAACAACCATCTCGTGCGCAACACAGGCGACGACCGGTTTGCGACATTTTTCATCGCCATCTACGACAGCGCGTCGCGAATTCTCCGTTACACCAATGCGGGCCATCTACCGTCGTTCTGTATTTGCGATGGCGCTGCGGTCGCGCTGGAAGAAGGCGGAATGGTTCTTGGCGTCGTGGAGGACTACGAGTATGCGGAAGGCAAGCACGTTGTCCCGCAAAACGCCACGCTCGTTGGATACAGTGACGGTTTGATCGAGCCTGAAAATGTCTATGGCGAAGAATTCGGCATTCACAGGTTGCGCGACGCGGCGATCCGTTTGCACAACGGCTCTCCGCGTGTCGTGGCAATGGGATTAATGCAGGCAGCCGACGAATGGGCCGGCACACCGGAGCAAGCCGACGACATGACGGTCATCGTTGCGCGGATGCAATAGGTTTGAAGCGGCGCGGCTGAGCTATACTGTTTGTTTCATAGAAAGATTCGTTAGAGGAATTGAATGACGTTGCGCAATCGAGTGGCGTTGGTAACGGGTGGCACGCGAGGAATCGGCCGTGGCATCGCGTTGAAGCTCGCTCACGAC
>JAFDVY010000191.1 GCA_018268785.1 Acidobacteriota bacterium
CTGAACGAGTCCTGGCAGATCAAACGGACGCTGACCCAGAATATCAGCAACAACAGTCTGGATGAAATTTACGCGGCGGGAATGAACGCAGGCGCCCTCGGCGGGAAGCTGCTTGGTGCGGGTGGCGGAGGATTCATGCTCTTCTTCGTTCCACCCGAGAGACGGCGAGAGCTTAGAGCCAGATTGAAAAATCTCTTGTGCGTGCCGTTTGGATTTATGAATCGCGGCAGCCAGGTTGTCGTGAATGAACCGGATGAGATTTACGACAAAATACTGAGCACGGAGCGATCCGAGGTCTATGCACCGCAGGCTGCGGCGCCGGTGAAGTAAAAATGCCAAAGACGCTGACACAAGAGGCTGACATGCAAGAAACACAAACTCTTCCGCCCTACGTCCTGGTAACGCCCGCTCGAAACGAAGAAACATTTATTCAACAAACGATCGAGTCGGTGGCCAAGCAAACGTACCTCCCCATGAAGTGGGTGATTGTAAACGACGGATCTACGGACAAGACTGCGAGCAAGGTCGAGCCTTTGCTGGCGAAGTATCCCTGGATTGAGCTTGTGAATCTGCCTGTCCGGAAAGAACGCAACTTCGCGGCGAAAGTCCATGCGTTCAATGCAGGGCAAGAGCGAGTGAAGGGCTTGAACTACGAAGTAATTGGGAACATCGATTCGGATGTTACCTTCGATGCCGATCATTTCGAATTTCTTTTGAAGAAATTCGGAGAAGACTCTCGCCTTGGAGTCGCCGGAACCGTGTTCCGGGAAGAGGGCGGATACAACTCCGAAACAGACAGCCTGGAGGGACAACTGCATGTATCGGGCCAGTGCCAATTGTTCCGGCGTCAGTGCTTTGCCGATATCGGCGGCTACTTCGCGAACGAGGCCGGCGGTATCGATTGGTTGGCGGTCACTACGGCGCGGATGAAGGGCTGGAAAACACGGTCATACCGCGAAAAATACTTTTTCCACTATCGGCACTTGGGTACAGCAGAACGCAGCGCTTTTGCAGCGACATTTTCCTACGGGGAAAAGGACTACTACCTTGGTGGTAGCCCGATTTGGGAATTATTCAGAGTTTTGTTTCGCATGGTGAAGCCTCCTTACATTGTAGAAGGCCTGGCGCTGGGGCTGGGCTATAGCTGGGCGGCGATAAGCCGGCAAAAGCGCGTGGTTTCCAAGGAGCTTATGAAATTCCACCGCCACGAACAGATGCGCAAATTGAAGGTCATCTTGAAATCAATCCTGACTTTCAAGCCAATCGATAAATTTGCGCTTATCTCTGACTAAAGCTTCCAGACCGCGATTTGCTGAAGGTACAACAAAAAGTATGAATGAATCGACAATCAAGAGTGTCTCTGGATCGCTAGACAAATTTACGCGATGGCTCGATGGATTTGGTGAAACTTCCCACGACCACCAGAGTTACTTTGCGAGTGATCTCGGCAGAAAAGCAAAGGCTCTCTACTATCAAAAACCCCTTCTTGGGACTTTGGCCGTCTCGCCGATGATTTTCTCCGAAGCGCTGTTGCCTTCGGCGCGCGCCTTGTTTTTCAAGCCCTTGCGATTTCCGATTGCAGACGCGCACTACGCAATGGGTTTTGCTTTTCTGGCTGAAGCCGAAAAAAGCGAGGCCCATCTCAAGAGAGCGGCTCATTTTCTGGACGTACTAAAGGAAACGCGGTGCAAGAAATTTCGAAACTACGCGTGGGGATATCCATTCAATTGGGAAACCCGGCGAGGAACTCTTTGGGAGGGGACTCCGATGATCACGACCCTCCCGTATGTTTACGAAGCTTTTCGACAGGTTTATCAACTGAATGGTGACCAGCAGCTGCTTGATGTGATGCGCTCGATCGCTCAACACGCGCTCGAAGACTACGACGACTATGAAGTTTCAACCGATGCATCGACGTGCTGCTACAGCCCGGGCCCAGACAACTCGAGCGGAGTTATTAACGCCAATGCGTATCGCTCGTTTCTGCTGATGCTTGCCGCGCGCGATTTTTCAGATGAGCGGTATGAGAAAGTCGGCCAACGAAACCTGAACTTTGTGATTCAGTCACAGAATTTGAATGGATCCTGGTACTACTCGACGGACAACGTTCGTGATTTTGTGGATCATTTTCATACCTGTTTTGTTCTTAAGGCGCTTGCGAAGATAGAACGACTGACGGATTCGGCCGCTGTGAGAACTGTGATTGACCGGGGCGTGAACTACTACGTTGCCAATCTGTTTGATTCGGATGGTTTGCCAAAGCCATTTTCGAAGCCGCCGCGGCTAACGGTATATCGCAATGAGCTGTATGACTATGCCGAGTGCATCAATCTCGGGACTTTGCTCATGGGAAAATACCCGGAATTAGATCGACTTACGGAAATAACCGTTTTGGATGTTCTAAAGCGGTGGCAAAAAAGTGGGGGATCGTTTCGAGCACGAAAGCTGCTCATAGGATGGGACAATGTGCCCATGCACCGTTGGGCCCAGTCACAACTATTTCGAAGCCTGAGCTTCCTGCTGGCAAAAACAACTGATTCGGCAAAACAATTGGAAGGTTTGGCCGTCGCAAGCTCGGAAATCGCGAAGTAAAGGTCCATATTATGTGTGGAATTTGCGGACAATTTAATTTTGCCAATCATACCCCGGTAAAACGCGCGGAAATCGAAGCGATGACACGCTCGATTATTCACCGGGGGCCGGACGATGAAGGCTATTTCATCGCAGGTCCGTTGGGCTTTGGATTTCGCAGACTTTCGATCATTGACCTTTCCGGTGGACACCAACCGATGTCCGACCAGGATGAGTCGGTCTGGGTTGTTTTTAATGGAGAAATTTACAATTTTCCCGAGTTGAAGCGCGAGCTTCAATCTCACGGGCATGTTTTTCGAACGAATTCTGACACGGAAGTCATCATTCATGGCTACAAACAGTGGGGCGACGAGGTACTCAATCGCCTGAACGGGATGTTTGGACTGGCCATTTGGGACGTGAAGAAAAAGCGTCTGGTCGTGGCCCGCGACCCATTCGGCATTAAGCTGATCTATTACCGGATTGGCGAAGGGAGTCTGTGGTTCGGCTCGGAAGTCCGACCGATTCGCACAGCGATGCCCGGCAAAGCCGAGATTGATTGCAATTCTCTGAACCTCTTTCTGCGTTATCGATTTACACCGTCACCCAATACGATTTTCAGGGACGTAAAGAAGCTCGCACCTGGAACCAAGATCGTCGCGGAGAATGGGCGATGCGAAGTTCAGCGCTGGTATCGATTTAAGCCCACTCCATTCACTCCACCTAAGACAGTCGACGAAGCCAAAGAAGAACTGCTTGGACTCTACAAAGCGGCAATCAAGCGGCAATTGATAAGCGACGTTCCGGTGGGATTGCTCCTGAGCGGCGGAATCGACTCAGGCTTGTTGCTCGCCCTCATGAATTTGAACGGCAAGAATTGGCCTACCTATACAGTGGGTTACGGCTCTTCCTTTGCAGACGATGAGCTTTCCGACGCTGCGGAATCGGCGAGGGTGCTTGGATCGAATCACACAGGGATTACGATATCCAGATCAACGTTTGAAGGAGCACTCCCGAAAATTGTGCAATCTCTTGAAGAGCCGATCGCTGCCTCTTCTATCGTCCCCATGTACTTCGTATGCCAGAGAGCCCGGCAAGATGTGAAGGTTGCCCTTGTTGGGCAAGGGCCGGATGAACTTTTTGGAGGCTACCGGAGACACCTAGGTGTTCGTTATGGGTCGATGTGGGCCGGACTTCCCAAGTGGGTTCGTACTCCGATTTCGTCGACCGTATCCGTACTTCCAAGAAATGAGATGCTCAAGCGAGGGGTGTATTCCCTTGCGATTCCTGAGCGGCTTAAGCGTTACCAGCATGTTTTGTCTTTGTTGCCTGGCGAACAAGTAGAAGGGCTCTTTCAAGATGGGCTTTTGCCGGCTGGCGCTGGAGACTCAATCCTTAGGAGTTGGGAAGACTTGGAACCACTCATGATGGAAACAGACGAGCTTGGGGGATTCCAGTTCCTGGAAGTACGCTCAACGTTGCCAGACGAGCTTCTGATGTACGCCGACAAACTTTCGATGGCGCACGGGCTCGAACTACGCGTTCCGTTTGTGGACAAAGAGATTGTCGAATACGTCGAGAGAATACCAGCGAGTCTAAAAGTACGGGCAGGTTCGCGCAAATGGCTGCATAAGCAGGTGTGTCGGTCATTTTTGCCTGAAACGATCGTCAAGCGACCGAAACGGGGATTCGCGGTGAATGTAGTGGATGATTGGTTCCGCGGCGCGATCGACAACAAGATGGCGGATTCGCTTCTCGATCCCGAGTCCAGGCTCTATGAATATTTAAAACCGGAAGCGGTGCGGGATCTATTCGAAGGCCACAGCGCCGGCCGCAGCGACAATCACAAGATACTTTTCAGCCTTGTACTTTTCGAGGAGTGGCTCCGGGTCCATGAAGAACCAGCAGTCGTGGGTAACTAAGGCCACTGATGATCGGCGTACTGGTTGATTCAATCCAACGTGAAGCGGCCCGCGAATTCTTTGAGCTTTTCAAGACGCCGTGGGAATTCTACGAGGAGAACAAGCAATATGAGGTGCTGCTTTGCGCGGGCTGCACACTCCCATTAAGTGCCAAGGAAAAACTGACAGTTCTCTACGGGGCGCAACCTGCTGAGTGGGACAAGCTTTCCGGCGATGTTGCGGTTAGGGCATGTAGCGGTCCTTCGGTAGTGCACTTTGCAGATGCGCAAATCCCGCTCTATGGTCCTTCTGCCAGATTTAAGGCGCAGGGAAGAGTCCTACTCTCGGAAAGGGGCAGGGAGGAATGTGCTGGATTTTTTCAGCAATCAGACACCGGAAGTCTTGCGCGGATAGGCTATGATTTATTTTTGGAAGTCCGAGAACTTCTACTAAAAGGCCAACCAATCGAAAGTGCGGAAATACCGACGATCGAGCTTCATATTGATCTGCTGAGGAGTGTAATTCTTGCTGCTGGAGCGGAACTTGTTGAGATTCCTCCGATACCTGAGGGCTACCGTTTCATAGTCAGCCTAACGCACGATGTAGACCATCCCTCTCTTCGCGCGCACAAATGGGACCACACCTTTTTCGGCTTTTTGTACCGCGCCACACTCGGGTCGCTCAAGAGATTTGCTACCGGGCAGCTCGCCGCGCGACAAGTCCTAACCAATTGGTTTGCTGCGTCTAAGGCATTTTTTGTTTCTGTGGGCCTTGCCGACGATTTTTGGCTTGAATTCGCCGAGAAGTACCTTGAGCTTGAGAATGGCGTTTGTTCAACTTTCTTTGTAATTCCATACAAGGGGGTTCCTGGACAAACCCGAAGCGGACAAGCACCGGCGTTTCGCGCTTCAGGTTACTGT
>JAFDVY010000192.1 GCA_018268785.1 Acidobacteriota bacterium
GAAATGCACGCGCGCGTGAATCTTTATGGAGTCATGCAGGATTTGCTACGGGCGACGGACCTTAAAGTGAAACAACGCGCCGCGGAATATCTGCTGGAGATGAAGTACGGAAAAGGCGCGTCAATGGCCGCGGAAGAGGCGCCACACATTGAACTGGATTTGCCGCGGCCAAAGCGGTGAATTCCTTGAAGCTCCTGGAGGCAGGAAATGACGAGTAATCCGAAACTGGTATTTGCCGGAGAAATCGCGCAAATCGCGGGAGTAATTGCGGTTGTAGCCGGTGTCGTGTTGAGTTTGCATCATTGGCCGGCCGCTGCGTCGTTGATCGGAGGAGGCTCTGCGTTTTTCGTAGGAAAGAAACTTCGGGGGCAGTAGTTGACATGGTGAAGATCCGCACAGACTGAAATCTGTGCAACTCCAATGGCGCCGCGACGTAAATTTGTTGCCTTGCACAGAAATGGCTCGGGCAGAACTGTAAATCTAAATCTTCGCTACGCTCCCTTTCCGCGCCAGGAAGAGTTCCATCGCTCTCCCGCAAAGTACCGCTTATTTGGGGGAGCTGCCGGCCCGGGCAAAAGCAAGGCGCTGCTTTGGGAGGCAATTCAACAAGCAAGGGAAACGCCCGGAAGCGATTCTCTGCTTTTGAGAAGAACGTATCAGGAACTCGAAAGCTCCTTGCTCGCCCACTTTCGCAGGGATGTACCTCGAAAGGCGTATAAGAGCTACAACGAATCGAAGCATGTGGTGACCTGGCTGAACGGTTCGACCACGCGTTTCGGCTACTGCCGCAACGAGAACGACGTCTACCAGTATCAGGGTGCGGAGTTTTTGTTCATTGGACTGGATGAACTGACGCACTTCACGCTGAAGCAGTGGCAGTTTCTGACCTCCCGCAATCGGTGTCCGATACCGGGAAGTTTTCCGTGCATGGCGGGCGCGACGAACCCCGGCAACATTGGCCACGCATGGGTGAAGGCGCTCTGGGTGGACAAAACGCCGCCGGCAGGCTTTGAGCGGCCGGAGCTTTACGATCCACAAGATTACGATTTCATTCGCGCCAGGCTCGATGACAATCCGATTTACGCGAACGACGCGCAATACCGGCGCACGCTCGAGGCGTTGCCGGAACATTTGCGCCGCGCGTTTCTCGAAGGCGATTGGGACGTTTTCGCCGGGCAGTATTTCGATGTGTTCGATGTCGGGCGCCACACAGCGCGTCCAGAAGATTTGCGGCTTGAACCGTGGCTGCCGCGTTGGATTTCGATCGATTGGGGATTTCATCATCCGAGCGCGGTGTACTGGCATTGTGCGATTCCAGCGTTCAGTGATCAGTCACCAGTCGCCAGTAAGAGCACAAATACGGGTAGGCAAGGTTCTACTGATCACTGTGAACTGAAGACTGAAAACTGAAAACTGCCGGATTGTCACGTATCGTGAGTTTTTGCAGAACGGGCTTTCGCCGCGAATGTTGGCGCAAGCGATCGTGGAACGAAGCGGGCGCGAACCGATCCGCGAAGTGTTTCTTTCGCCCGATGCGTTTGCGCATCGCACGGCGGAGGCTTCCATAGCAGAGCAACTTGGCGACGTGCTGGTGTCAAACGGGCTGCCGCGACCTGCGCCTGCGGATGACGATCGCGTCGGCGGCTGGCAGTGGATGTATCAGTTGCTCGAAAACGACGCGTGGATGATCACCGAAAACTGCGCGAAGCTCATCGAGGGCATTCCCTTGCTGGTGCGCGATGACCGGCGCATCGAAGACGTACGCAAAATGGACGGCGACGACGCCGCAGATGCGGCGCGCTACGGAATTGTCTCTGGAGCGCGATGGGTAGAGAAGAATTTCGTGGCGCCGGGCTTTAGCTCGACATTCAGCAATCTTGCCAGCGGCAGCATCGAAAATGCCGCCCTGAAGGGCGGCGCTACGCAACCTCACTTTGTTCACGGCATGCCGCTCGGCGAACAGATTGCGCGGCAAGTTACGGCCACCGAGCCGACTTCTCGCGCGATTCATTTTCAAAGATTAGAAGGCGAAGCAAAGAAATTCTTCCGGCCGAAACATCTTCCTCGCCGGCATTTCTAGGGAAGCTCAAGGAAAACTTGTGAAGGAATTTGTGGAAAGACTCTTGCGAAGCCGCTATGTCGGCTTGCTGGAGGGGGAAGTGGTGCGCTTGCGCGCGGAGAATCGTGCGCTGACGAATTCGCTGCTCGGCACGGCGGGATTTCCTCCGGTGGATTTTCCGGAATCGCCGAAGATGGCGGAATTGCCGCGAACGCGTCGGCGCAGTTGGCATCAGATTCAAGCGTTGCGGGAGCAAGGCGCAAAACAGGACGCGTCGGAGACGATTGCTTCAAATCGCGAATAGGATTCAACCGTAGGGACACGATCTATCGTGCCCCTACACAGAAAATTCTCTATGACCACTTTATTTGAAAACGGAATAACAGGCGCGATTGCGCCCGCGGATGGATCGAGGACGGACGCCGAAGATCTGAATGTAGCGCCCGGTTTTAGCCCGGCATTCGACGCCGAGGCCACCGCCGAGAGCGAAGATGCCGCCTTTAAAGGCGGCCCTACAAAAGCGGCGGAGCTTGGTCCGAACAACGAGCTGCTGGAGGATGCAAAACCGGATGTCGTGAACGCCCTGCGCGACCTGGTGCTGCAATATCGCCAGGAAGGCGTCGTGGCGCGGCGGCATGAGATTCGCCGCATTCGCCAGGCGCGGCTTTTCTGGCAGGGCTTGCAATACGCCTGGTGGAATCCGAGCGACATGAACTGGCATTTGCCGTTCGAGTCGAAATCCAGCGATGACCGCGAGCTGGAAGAGATGCCGCGCTACCAGTTCGTCACGAACTTTTATCAGGGATTCGGGCTGTCGTTCATTGCCGTGCTTTCGCAGGACGTGCCGAGCGTACGGTTCTATCCGCAATCGACGCAATCGCTGGAAGATATTGCGGCTGCTCGCGCGGCGAGCGACGTGGCGCAGCTCATCGAGCAGAACAACCACATCGAAGAGCTGCTTACGTCGATCGGATATTTCCTTTGGACCGACGGAAAGCTCGGCGCGTACGTGCGCTATGTCGCCGATGGACAGCGATTTGGTTTCCATGACGAGCAGGTGCTCGAAGCGATGGAGATTCCGCTCGGCGAAGATGCGTATGTATGCGCACAGTGTGGAAAAGAAGTTGTAGCGCCGGGCTTTGGCCCGGCATCCGGCGCCGAGGCGGCTCCAGGCAACGAAGATGCCGCCCTGAAGGGCGGCGCTGCACAAATCTGTCCGGGATGCGGCGCGGAGATGACCGGCGCGAATTTGCGCAAGGCGGAACGCGTTACAGTTCCTCGCGTGGTGGGCACGAAGCGCGTGGCAAATGGCCAGGAAGTGATTTCGATTGCCGGCGGACTGGAGCTGAACACGCCGGTCTGGGCAAACGAAATGCACGAATATCCGTACCTGCAATGGCAGACGGAAGTGCATCGCTCGAAGCTGAAAGCGGCGTATCCGCATGCGGCGAACAAGATTGAAACTTCGCCGTCGCAGGGCGCGGAAGATGTCTATGCGCGCATTTCGCGTCTCAGCGTCGAGCAGGGCCTGCCGTCGATTCATCCCGGCGACGCTCTGCTGAATTTGATTACATTCGATCGCACCTGGCTGAGGCCGTGGGCGTTCTACGCCGTGGAAGACGAAGCCACGCGCAACGAACTGCTTGCGCTCTTTCCCGATGGTTGTTACGTCGCTTTTGCAGGCGATGCGTATTGCGAATCGCGCAATGAAAGCATGGACGATCATTGGCGCGTGCTCCACGCGCTCCCGGGCGATGGACAAAACCGCCCAAGCGTCGGCGATTCGCTGGTCCAGGTACAGGAGCGCTACAACGTTCTCTCGAATATGCAGGCGGAGACGTACGAATACGGCATTCCGCCGATTTACGCCGATCCCCAGGTTTTGGATTTCGACGCGCTTGCAAATCAGGTCGCGGAACCCGCGGCGCATTTTCCGGCGCGAGCTCGGCCGGGGCAACCGCTCGCAGCGGGTTTTTTTCAGCCCGCGCCCGCGCGCGTCTCTCCGGATATGTTGCAGCATCAGCAGGAATTGATCGGACCTGTTTCGCAATTTTTGTCGGGATTGTTTCCCGCCGTGTTTGGCGGAAATATGGAAGACGTGAAGACGGCGAGCGGTTATGCACTTGCTCGCGATCAGGCCCTGGGGCGCCTCGGCCTCGTGTGGCGGCGCATGAAGCAGTTTTACGCCGGCGTGATTTTGCTCGGCGTCGATTCCTTCCGCAAAAACCGCCCCAACGATGTGGAGATTCCTCTACTCGGGCCGGACGGCGTGCTCGATGCGCGCGTGATTCGCCAGGCTGATTTGAAGGGCAATATTTGCGTGCATCCGGAAGCGGACGAAACCTTTCCGCGTTTGAAATCGCAGCAGCGCGGTGTGTTGCAGCAACTTTTCGGCGTCAACGATCCAGTGATTCAAAAAGCGCTTACCGAGCCGGCGAATCTCGGCTATATCAAAAATGTTCTCGGGCTTACCGAGATGGTGATCCCAGGCGAAGATTCGCGCAACAAGCAGTTGCGCGAAATCCAGCAGCTTTTGTCCAGCGCGCCGGTCATTGTCTCGACGAACGCTTCTGGCGCAGCTCATGTAGCGCCGGGTTTTAGCCCGGCATCGAGCGGTCATGGCACGGGCGACATCGAAGATGCCGCCCTAAAGGGCGGCGCTACACAAACCCCTTTGGTATTGCCGTCAGTGCCGGTGGATGCATTGCTCGACGATCACGCCGTCGAATTTGAAGAGTGCAAGCGCTGGGCCAACTCCGAAGCCGGCCAGGCGGCTCACATGACAAATCCCGCCGGCTTTGCCAACGTCCGCGCGCACGCCGAAGCGCACTTGAGAGCCTTAACCATGGCCGCGGCTCTGCATAGTGCGCCAAAGTAGGTGGCGAAACATTGCTGACACGCCATGCGTATCTAGAGTAGAGAAGACCTATGAGGGACTTTTCCACTTTTTCCCGAAAAGCGGAGCCTTTCGGTTTTGTCGATGACGGCATTGCTTATGAGCGCCGCCTGCCTGCTTGGAAAAAGCTGTTGTGGTTTGTGGCCTGCCTGCTATTCGAGATTCTGTAGGTTTCTTAACAATTTGACTTCGTTTTCTGCTCCTTAAAGCGGTGCTTTTTTGTTTTGGGATGAGAAATGAATCGGACCAGTGAATTAGTGAGTTCTGCAAATGGGGCGGCAACGCCGCAGGAGTTATTTGCACTGACAGACGAGCAAATCTTGGAAATTGAGCCGGCGGCAACAGAGCCGGCGACAGTGGGACACCCATACCTGGCTGTCCAGGCTGAGGCTGCTGAATCTTCGCACGGCGGCA
>JAFDVY010000193.1 GCA_018268785.1 Acidobacteriota bacterium
GGAGTTGATCGGGGCGTTGAAGCAGATGGAAGCGGGGCGGACGCAGGCGGATGTGGCGCAGGAGCTGGGCGCGTCGGAAGCAAAGTGTCTATGCGTGGAAAGCGGGTATGGCGGTCTGGACGTGCATGATCGAAGATGCCGGCCTCGGAAGGCCGCCGCGACAAACCCGCGTCAATGGCAGGGCGTGGTGGTAAATATGAGCAGCCAAGAGTGGCTACGCTACTGAAGGCCAGGCCAAGAGTGACGCTACGCTACCGAAATTGGCCGGTAGAGCATACTAAAGACGCTTTTGAATATCCCTTCCCTGGCGCCATTCGCCGGTAAATAGGAGGTTTTGGCCGAATTGACCGCGCGGAGGTGTGGCTGGGGCCTCTAGTCTGGGCTTGCATGGACGAAGTGGCAGTGAGGAGGGGATATGCAAGAGCAGACGAACACGGTTAACGCGGGGGGATTCAGCGGGAAAGCCAAGACGGGGCGGGTGATCTTTTGGCTGGGGACGCTGGTGTTCGCGGTGGAATCCTGGCTCTTGATTGGACAAGTGGCGGAGTTCTGGCGCGCCACCGGTGCTGAATCGCTGGGGTGGATGGCTGCGGTGGGGATGGCGGCGCAAAGAGCGTTGGCACTTTTGGTATGGAACCAGGGTTTGCTGCTCGCGGCTGCGGCGAAGGTGCTGGTATTATGCTGCCCGTTGCTGGTAATTGCGGTGGGATTCGGGATGATGCGCAAAGCAAATTATATGGAAACGAGCGAAACCGCCGGGCAGAGCGCGACGGTCAAGGAAGAGAGACGGTAATGCGGCGACAGAACTTCCGATCGTATGGCGGGAGCTTCGCGTGGGGCGGCGTGGTGCTGTTCGTGGGCGTGGTGCTGCTGCTCGACCACATGGGAGTGATTTCCGCGGCGGGGTTGTGGCGGTTCTGGCCGATGATTCTGGTGCTGGCGGGGATCGTAAATCTTCTGGACGAATGCAAGCGGATCTGGGGCGTGTGCCTGCTGCTTGCGGGAATTTTGCTGCAGCTTGGGCAATTTGGACTTGTGCATGTGACGTGGGCGTTGCTATGGCCGATTCTGATTATCGGCGTAGGGCTTTCGCTGATGTGGGGCTCGATCAAGGCGCGGAAAAGCATGGATGAGCGGGGCGACGTGGTGACGGGCCCTGGCGCGCTGAATGAACTGGCGATTTTCAGCGGGGTTGAGAAGCGGATCATGGGGAAGAATTTCCGCGGCGGCCGGCTGGTGGCGATTTTTGGCGGAATTGAAATTGATATGTGGCAGGCGGAGATGGATGGCGACACAGCGATTATCCATGTGGACGCGATTTTCGGCGGCGTAGAGCTGCGCGTGCCGGATACGTGGATGGTTTCTTCGGAAGGCCAGGGAGTTTTCGGCGGCTATTCCGATTCGACGCACCTGAGGCCGCTGACCGACGCGAACGAAACGCGGAAGACGCTGGTAGTGCGCGGCATGGCGCTGTTTGGCGGCGTGGAAATCCGCAACTGACGCGGCAAAGACGCGCATGGCGAGCAACTCAACCTCGAAAAATATGCCGAAGATGGTCTTTCGGATTCTGTGGATCCCGATGGGCGGGTTTCTTTTTCTTCTACTGAATTCGGTGGGAGGAATGAGGGGGCTCGATGCAGCGGTGATTGCATACCCCGTTTGCTTGTTTGGCCAGTTCATGCTGATCGCGGCCAAGTATTCGTGCAAGTCGTCGCCGATCGAACGGACGAACACGCTGAGGCTGCTGGGCACGCACATTCTTGCGTCGGTGATCATGGGAGTACTGTGGTACAGCCTGGCACGGACGCTGATTTACGCAATTTCATTCGGCCCGCAACTGCAAGGATTGGACCAGAGGTTTTCTGGAAAAGGGGCACTGGTTTTTCTGGATGGCATCGCGTTCTACTGGCTTTCCGTTTTTTATTACTACGTGGTATTCGCGCGGGAAAATGCGATGAAGGCGGAAGCGCGCATGATGGAAACGACGATGCTGGCGCGCGACGCGGAGTTGAAGGCGCTGAAGGCGCAACTGAATCCGCACTTTTTGTTCAACAGCCTGAACTCGATCAGCGCGCTGACAAGCATCGATCCGGCGCGGGCGCGCGAGATGTGCATTTTGCTGGCGGATTTCTTACGCATCACGCTGCGGGTGGGAGAAAACCCGGTGATTCCCTTTTCGGAGGAACTGGGGTTATTGGAACGATTTCTTTCGATTGAGAAAGTGCGGTTTGGCACGCGGCTGAGCACGGAGGAAGCGATTGAAGAGGATGCGCGGAACTGTTTGCTCCCGCCGCTCCTGCTGCAGCCGTTGATCGAAAACGCGGTGGCGCGCGGGATCGCGAATTTACCGGAAGGCGGGACGGTGCGGATTGCGGCGCGGTGTTCGAACGGGCGGATGATTGTGACGATAGACAATTCGTTCGACCCCGACGCGCCGCCGCGCAAGGGGAACGGGATGGGATTGCGCAATGTACGCGAGCGGTTGGAAGCGAGGTACGGTAAGGAAGCGAGTTTGCGCACGTCGGCGGAGGGAGAGCGGTTCGAAGCGACGGTGGTGCTGCCTGCCGAGAGGGAGGTGGCGCGATGAACGGGGCGAGCGAGAAGAAATTGCGGGCGATGATCGTGGACGACGAGGAGCTGGCGCGTTTTGTGGTGCGAGAGATGGCCCAGGCGCATCCGGAAATTGAGATTGTCGCGGAGTGCGTGAACGGATTCGAAGCAGTGAAGGCGGTGGTGGAGCACAAACCGGACTTGTTGTTCCTGGACGTGCAGATGCCGAAGTTGACGGGATTCGACGTGCTGGAGTTGATAGGAATCGATACGCCGGTAATTTTTGTTACAGCTTACGACGAATATGCGATGAAGGCGTTTGAAGTGCACGCCGTGGATTACCTGCTAAAGCCAGTGGGGAAAGAACGATTTGATGCAGCGCTGGAGCGGGCGAAGACACGGATTGCCGCGCGTGTGCCAATGCCAGCAGAAGTTGTGGCTGCTGCGCGGGCGCCGGGATCGTTTGCGGAAAGAATCGTGGTGAAGGATGGGACGCGGGTGACGCTGATTCCCTGCTCGAAACTGGAGTATGCGGAGGCGCAGGACGACTATGTTGGGCTGGTGAGCGAGGGAAAAAAACATTTGAAGCAGCAGACGATCGCGAGTCTGGAGGCTTCGCTCGATCCGGCGCTGTTTGTGCGGATTCACCGGTCGTATCTGGTGAATCTGGAGCGTGTGGTGCGGATTGAACCGTATGGAAAAGACAGCCGAATGGCGATACTGGCTACGGGAGCGCGACTGCCGGTGAGCAAGACGGGATATGCGCGATTGAAGGCTTTGCTGGACGAGCGCGTGTAGGCAAAGAAAAAGCAGATTCCCCGCTTCGCTCGGAATGACAAACAAAAACAACGCCAAGTAAATTCAGGTTGCGAGGCGGCGGACCCAGATGCGGGAGGTGGCGGGTTTGCCGAGGTGGATGGTTTTGCCGGCGGCGTGGAGCGTCATGGTTTCGTCGTACTCGCGTTTTTCGACGCCGACTTTTGTTCCCGGGCGCAAGTGAAGACCGTCGAGAAATTCGAGGAACTGGCCGTCTTTTTCGTAGACACAAATGATTTCGGCTTTGTCCCTGGGGCGCAGATCGGAGAGCAGGACAGCGCCCTGTTTGCGGAGCTGCGCGATGCCGCCGCGGATGGGTACGCCATGAGGGCAACTGGTTTTGTCGCCGAAACGTTTGAGGAGAAGCTCTTCGACTTCGGGGGAGATGGCGTGTTCGAGGCGTTCGGCTTCGTCGTGGGCTTTGGACCACGGGAGGCCGATGACGTCGGTGAGGAGCATTTCAGCGAGCTGATGACGGAGAGCCATGCGTTCGGCGAATTGGCGGCCTTTGCGGGAGAGATCGATGCGGCCGGTACGGTCGACGCGGACCAGATCGTCGCGCGTAAGGCGCTTTAGCGCGGCTGTGACGGCGGGCGGCGTGACGCCGAGTTCTTCTGCAAGGCGTGCGCTGATGGGCGGATGGCCTTCTTCGAGCATTTCCCAAATTGCTTTGAGATAGTCTTCGCGCGAGACACTGTTTTTTTGACGCTTCACTCGTTACTCCGCAGAATCCAGTTTAGCCGGAGACGAGTTTGCTTTGTGTGAGTTTCGCAGACGCCCGGCGAGATCGGTTACGCGAGCCCTGATGTCTTCGAAAACTCTTTGGTATGTTTCGGGGTCCGAATCGTATGGATCCTCGACCATCCAGTCTTCCACTTTGCCGTACTCCTCAAAGACGCTGTGCTTTTCAATGCCGCTCATGTTGATGACGAGATCCACTTCCTGCCAGTGCGCGTGCATGACGGGCTTCGAATCCAGGCTGCCGGCCCGATAGTTGTTTTTTGCAAGCGTTTCGATGGTAAGTTCCGCGACGAATCCAAGCGGAGTGAGGCCGCCGCTCGATACTTCCCAGAGATCAGGTGCGTCCTGGCGTGCGATAGCTTCCGCCATTGGGCTGCGGCAGGAGTTGCCGAGGCAAACAAACAGAACACGAATCTTTTGTGGAGCTTTCACGTGGGTCTATTTTCCTTCGATATCGAAGATTAATCCAGACGCTTGCGGCTATTGCTCTGTTTTTTTCAGTGTGCTATGAAGCTACTCATCGAACCGGCTCCTTTCGCGGCGTTAGAGGAGTGTCCCATGTCATTTCGTTCCGTCTTCATAGCTCTGGTAATTGCGTTTGCCCTCATTATCGGGGCACTGCTCGTGCAGCGCGCGCGCCCGCGAGTGGAGACGGATCAACCGAATGCGGAGTTCGTGAAGGCAACTGGGAAGTGCGCGGAATGCCACTCCCGGCAGCAATACTCCATCGTGCACGAATTTGAGATGAGCAAGCATGCCACGCAGGGCGTGACGTGCCTCGACTGCCATCAGCCACAAAAGGGTCAGGAGAAAAACAAGATAGACCACAACGGATTTCAGATTACGGCGCACATCACACCGGCAAATTGCCGCGTTTGTCACGAACAGATCTACCAGGAGTTTGTGCGAAGCCGGCACGCAGCGCCGTCGTGGTCTGCAGTTTTTGGAGAAAGCGGATTGACACCGGAGCAGGCCGACTTTGCGGAAAAATTGCATCCGGGTTATGTGAAGCGGCCGGCGAACGCGCTTGCCAAATTGGAAGGTCCGTCCGCGATTGGAGGGGGATGTGCACAGTGCCATTCGGTTGGAAAACCGCATGACGACGGAAGCATCGGGAACTGCACGGCATGCCACACCCGGCATACGAGCTCCGTGGCGATTGCGCGGATGCCGCGCACATGCGGGCAGTGCCACATGGGCCCCGACCATTCGCAAATTGAAATTTAT
>JAFDVY010000194.1 GCA_018268785.1 Acidobacteriota bacterium
GGCAATCCCGAAGCTTCTTCTTGGTCCTTCAATCTGGGCACGCCCGTAAAATGGCAACCCGTCGAATCGTTCTCTATGGACAATGGCGGCAACTCATTTGAGCTCAACATGAAATATCAACAAACCAAATTTGTGCTCAACAAGATCTCAGACGCTGCCGGAGATGCCGCTTCGGGGCAGGCGCAAGCTCTTCTGGCAGATCCTTCAGCGGCCTCAGCGTCTAACAAGAAATCGAAAAAGAAATAACCTCGCGACGGTTTCTCGAAGTTCTCCTGCCGTTGCGGTCGGTGCGGCTCCTCAGCCTAATTCTCAATCCACAAATTGACTTGTCGAGTCGACGTCCTATTTCTCGACCCTGACACCTTTCCAGAAGGCAATGCGCCCTTTGATTTCCGCGGCCGCAGCTTTTGGATCGGGATAGTACCAAGCAGCGTTGCGGTTGGTTTTCCCGTCTACAACGACGTCGTAATAACGAGCCGTGCCTTTCCATCCGCACACCGTCGAGTGATCGCTCGGACGAAAGAAATTCTGATGCAGCGACTCCGCGGGAAAATAGTGGTTCCCTTCCACGACTACGGTGTCCGCGCTCTCCGCTAGCACCGCGCCCTCCCAAATTGCTTTTGCCACCCTTTCCTCCTTCTTCCAAAATCATCCAGCGTTTGTCCGCAGTTCCAAACTTGCTTGCCTCACAAACGCCGCAGCCCTGGCCAAATGAAAACCGCGGAATTGTCTCTCCATCGATTGACGTTATGCCGTCGCCTTATGCTATAGCCCTAGCCCTGAACGAAAAGCTCTTTGAGCCTCGCTCGCAAACGCGTGCCCTCGGCAACGGGAATCGTGAATACGCCGCAGTCCGATACGATGCGCAGCGTCTCGCGCGTCGTGCTGTACACAAGCGAACAGCGCGTACATTTCCCGAGGTGACCTTCTACAGCCTGCTTCACTTCCTTGGAAAGATCTCCGTCGAGATAGTTCGAGACCTCGGAAAGGATTTGCTTGCAGTCCATCATGGCCCGCCTCCGTCTGCCCGTTTCCACGCCCTTCGCATTCCGGCTAACAGCGCATCTTGGATTTTCCAGCGAACTTGTGACGCGCGCGACGCCAGCGTAGGCTTTCTTTGCAGAAAGACGGCCAGCGCGTCCCGCATCATCAAACGCGCTCGCAGAAGCCGCGTCTTCAAAGCTGTCTGACTGATCCCGAGGGCCGCGGCTGCTTCTTCGGTGGTAAATCCTTCCACGTCGCGAAGAACAAAGGCGTCGCGATAGAGCGGTGGAAGTGACTGGATGGCCGCCTCTACAATTTCCCGAATCCGCGTTTTCTCAAAAACCTGTGCGGGATTGTCGTGCCAGTCGCGCAGTTCCTTCGGCAACGATCCGTCTTTCGTATCCTGCAGTTCGTCGAGTGACACGTTCGGGCGCCGCCGTCGCCGAATCTGCAGAGCTTCATTGATGGCAATCCTCGTCATCCACGTCGAGAACTTCGAACTCCCGTGAAACTCGCTGACGTGCTGATGCACCTTGAGGAACGTCTGCTGCATCGCTTCTTCCGCGTCCTCGTGATTCGCCGTGATCCCCATAGCAACCCGATAAACGCGCTGCTCGTGACGACGGACAAGCTCCTCGAACGCTTTGGCATCCCCGGCCAATACACGGTCGAGCAACGGAAGATCATCGTCTCCTCGTGCGAGGTTCTCTCCGGAAACGTCTGATGGCGACTCACTCACTCGGCAGTCCAAAGGCCCGGACGACTTGATAGCCAGTTCTGAAAAGCCTTACCCAACTCAGATTGGCCAGCTCTCCTTCTTTATCCGATGGATTCTTTCCGCAAAAGGATTCAATTTCGCCCCTTCTCCGTGCTCCTGCGAATGTCTGAATCTTTCCCGCTCATTTGGCAGTCCCATGAATGGATGCCACAGGCCTAAGCCTCATGCCCAACTCCACGATCCCGCCCCCGCAACGTCAGGAACTAACCGATCGGCAAGAGGAAACTCTGCGTCGGGGCCAAGCCTCAAGTTCTACCGGGTTCTCCAAACGCCTGACGATTTCCAGCAGGGTCAAGGCAATCAATCCCACCGTCAAAAAGCTGATGGCGATCTTGCAGAGAACTTGTCTCGCACCGACGCAGGCGTTCGCCATCGAAACCGCGCTCCGCGAAGCGCTTGCCAACGCCGTCGTCCACGGAAACCGAGCCAGCCCCTCCAAGAAAGTCCACGTCACGTGTGGTTGCGACAGCCGCGGAATCCACATTGTCATCGCTGACGAAGGCGGGGGATTCCAGACCGACGCCGTCGAGAGCCCGCTGGCCGGTGAAAATCTTGACGCGGATCACGGCAGAGGCATTTTCCTGATCAGAACCCTGATGGATGAGGTGCAGTTCCAGAACGGAGGCCGGGAAATCCATATGCGGAAACGACCTGCGCCGTCCGGCTAGGTCGCGCCACAGCAAGATGGTGGCTTTCCCGAAAAAAAGAACGATGGCTACCTTGCACGAAAAACAATTGTTGATCGCGAATCCCGCCGCCCCGAAACCACAAGGCTGCGTCGAACTCTGGGCGGGAAACGAACAAGCGCACCGTTACGTCAAGTTCGCCGGCCTCGACGCGGATGTTCTTTCTCTGCCTTCCGGATCTCGCGAAGGAGGCGACTTGTATGCTCTTTTTTCCTGCGCCGGAGAGACCGCGGCCCGCATCGTCCTCGCCGATTGTGTCGGACACGGGCACGACGCGAGTTCCATAGCCGCGCATATCCATGGCCTGATTCATCGCTATCGCGACCTGCCCGACAATTCGCGGCTCTTACGTACACTCAACGACGAATTCACTCTTCTTCGCAGGGAACCAGATTCCCCTCTCCGGCTCTCGACGCTAGCCGTCGCGACTTTTGACCGGGCGAGCGGCGAGTTCACATTTTCTTACGCCGCACACCCTCGCATTCTGTTTTGGCGTGCCCGCTCCCGTCGCTGGTTCATGCTCGATGGCTCCGAAGGCTTTCCGGTTGGCGCGTTTCCCGGCTCAGACTACTCCCAGCAGAGCATCCGCGTTGAGCCGGCCGATATCGTTTTGATGTTCTCCGATGCCGCGACCGACGTCTTTTCTCTCGACGACGAGATGCTTACGGCGGAAGGCTTTCTGGAACTTGCGCAGACAACCCTCGACCGGTTTCCTGCGAGGTTCTCGCTCACAGATTTTGTGGACGCACTCGCCGAGGCCATTCGAAAATTTCACGGAAGCGACGAACTCGAAGACGATCTCACGCTCCTGACTTTGCGCCGGTCTCACTAACCGGCCACTCCGGGTCTAGTTTTTCTGGTCCAGCATTTCGCCCACAACTTGCGGGTTGGTTGTCGGCATTTTGCAGACGTAGTTCTCGCAAATGTAGGCTGTGGCGAGTCCGCTCTTTCTTCTCGCCCCGCGCACAAATGGCAGCCAGCGCGCCAGTTCTTCTTCTCCCGCTCCGCCATCGGCCAGCAGCAGAACCTTATTGGGAAGGAATCTTGCGTTCACTTCGTGCAGCAGTTCGCTCGTTTCCGGAGCGTTTGGATCGCCCGCGATTAAGATCTGTTTTTTCTTGGCGAGCTCGAAATCAAGAGCCGCGGCGAGCGCGGGCACCGCTTCTGGCTCCCTCGTAAGCCGGGCCGAAAAAGCGGATAACGTTTTCTCGGCTTTCTTCCGCCACTCCGTGCGGTCGGTAAATTGTGACAGGCGCAGAAGATTCATCGCAGCAGTCGAATTCGGCGACGGCTCGGATCCGTCATAGGCTTCGCGCGTCCGCGCCAAAAGAGATGCGTCTGACGCCCCTGTGTCGAAATACCCGCCACTCCGGTCATC
This sequence comes from Acidobacteriota bacterium, assembly GCA_018268785.1. Lineage (GTDB taxonomy): Bacteria > Acidobacteriota > Terriglobia > Acidiferrales > UBA7541 > Acidiferrum. The sequence continues at coordinate 3,827 of JAFDVY010000194.1, forward strand.
TCCGAACAACTCATCCTGCTTCTCCTGCAAAGCGACCGCCCATTTGAGCCAGCGGACTTGGAAGCTAGCTTCGTACAAATCGAGCAGGCCCTCGATGAGGTCCGCGTAATCGTCGAGAAAACCCGGGACACTCACGCTGCCTTCGCGATAGCTCCGCCACAGCGTTCCCGTCTTCGCGTCGTACAACCGAGTCTGCAAGATCTCAGCCAGAGCTTCCGCGCGGCGGGTGTAGCGAGGATCGTTGAGCGCCTGTCCCGCGCGCGCCAGAGCCGACAGCATCAAGCCGTTCCACGCAGTCACTAGCTTGTCGTCGACGGGAGGGCGCGGCCGGCGTGTTCTCGCTTCCAAAAGGGCCTTGCGCCCAGCGGTCAGCTTCGCAGCAGTCTCTTCTACGCTCAGACCAAACTTCCTTGCCGTTTCTTCCGTCGAGTGCGCTTCGTATAAAACGTTCTTGCCTTTCAACTCGCCCTGAACATCCTGGCTTGGCGCAACGTTTCCACCGTCCTCCACGCCGTACGCAAAATCAAACACCGCGGCATCCCGCTCTCCGAGAACACGCCGGATATCTTCTGCGGCCCAAACATAGAACGCCCCTTCGCTCGTTTCTTCCTTGCCTTGAACCACCCGGCTGTCCGCATCCAAGGCCGAGGCGAATCCTCCCTCCGCCAGTTTCATCTCGGCTACGGTGAAATCGAGAATGTCGCGCGCCGTCTCGGCATAGAAGCGCTCATGGGTGATTTGGTAAGCTTCGACGTACGTCACAGCAAGCTGCGCTTGGTCGTAGAGCATTTTTTCGAAATGCGGGACCCGCCAGTTCTGGTCGGTCGCGTAGCGATGGAACCCGCCTGCGAGATGATCATGAATCCCGCCGCGCTCCATGGCGCGAAGCGTGGCAAGCGTCATGTCGAGCCCGTCTTTGCGGCCCGTCCTGGCATAGTGCCGCAGCAAAAAACGGAGCGCGACGGGTCTCGGAAACTTTGGCGAACTTCCGAATCCGCCGTGCGCCGCATCGAATCTCGATTTGATCTGCTCATAGGTCGCGTCGAGAACTGCTGGCCGCAATTCTCCCGTCGGTTGCGTGCCGCTTGCTACGATTTTCGCGAGGCTCTCCGCCGCGCGCCCCGCGATGCCGGTCATGGACCGATTGTCCTTGTTCCAGGTATCCGCAATCTTTTGCAGAATCCGTTTTAGCTCGTCCGGACGGAAATACGTGCCCCCGAAGAACGGTTTGCGATCCGGTGTGAGCAGTACGTTCAGCGGCCAACCCGCGCCGCCCGTCACCGTCTCCACATACGCGATGTACAAGCGATCGAGGTCGGGCCGCTCCTCGCGGTCTACTTTGATCGATACAAAATACTGATTCAGGATGGCGGCGACACTGGAATCGGAGTACGACTCCTTTTCCATGACGTGGCACCAGTGGCACGTAAAATATCCGATCGAGAGAAAGATCGGTTTGTTTTCCCGGCGCGCTTTTTCGAGCGCCT
>JAFDVY010000195.1 GCA_018268785.1 Acidobacteriota bacterium
AGACGCCGCTGATCGTGGAATTCCAACAGATAGACGAGGTTCCGTCTTCAGTCGAGAGAAAGCGGTCGTGAAACGATTCGGTTACCGGGAGCACTATATGCCAGGCTAATTGCGAATGGCGACGTTCGGGACCCAGTATCGTGGGAATTGTTAAATTTTCGCGATGGGCTTGACCGCCCGCAGACTGTTGTTAGTAAATACCCCCTATCCGTCGGTTTGGTCCAGTCCGCGATAGGAGAGGTTCGGCGAAGACAGGCCGGTTAGAACCAGTTACAAGGCTTGGTGCAGCAAAGAGACCTCAGAAGAGAGACTCTGGCGATACCCAGACATCGCAGCCATGGCTACAGAAGAACTTCAGGAAACAACACAAGGCAAGCCCTCGGCGGAGGCGCAGCTCGTTTTGCAGAGTGTGCTTCCGCACGTTCCGAGTCTCTACCGGTTTTGCAGTTCTTTGATGCGCGATCGGGCGGATGCGGAAGATCTGGTGCAGGAAACTCTGCTGAAGGCCCTGACCCATATCGATCAGCTACGAAAGGTGGAATGCATCCGAGGCTGGTTGCTGCAGATTGCGGTGAACGACGCTCGGCGGCGTTTGCGAACGAAACGCCGTTTCTTGAGTGGGACGGGAGACAAGGACGAAACGGAGGGAGGCGAGGAAGCGCCCGATCCTCTGTTACACAAGATCCCGGATCCCCGAGAGACGCCGGATCTGGCGGCGGTGCGGCAGGAACAAGCGCAAGCGATTCGCCGGGCCCTTGCGAAGCTGCAACTCAAGTACCGCGAAGTGTTCGTGCTGCGCGATGTTTTGGGAATTGCCGGAGGACACGCGGCGGAAATTCTGGGAATTAGCGAAGCGAGCCTGCACACGCGCCTGAATCGCGCACGTGCGCAAATGCGCAAGATGCTGACTCCTTACGTTCGATCGATGCCGCTGCGGTGGCGGCCCTTGCAGATGATGAAAGACATGGTGAAGATGCGGCTGACCAAAGTGGTCAGCTGCCGGAAGGTGAAGGGGGAAATGGGAAGGTACCTCGACGGCGAACTCTACGGCGAACTTCTTCGCCAAGTAGAGGACCACATCCGGGTTTGTTCCCGTTGCTTTCTGATTTTGGACACGACGCGAAAGACGCTGCAATTGGTGGCCGATGAAAAGGTATTGGACAAATGCTTCGTGTGTGACGAAAACTGGCCAGAGGTCCTGACGCGTTTCCAGGAAGCTAAAGCCTAATCCTTCCGGCTAAGTCCTTGGTAGTCCACGTGTTACCTCCCTACAAGAAAAATGCAGTGCACCTTGAAAGATTTCGGCTTGTGCGGAATCTTATCGGTATAGTCCCCGTAGGTCACAGGTGTTCGCGGAATAGAAGAAGCAGGTCACAAGAGAACCTTCATGCGAGGGCGAAGCCGCGGCGGTACGGGTGTCTTTGTATGACGGAAATGCGTGTGGTGTGTCAGGGAAATCGCGAGGGCAGACATGGTAAAACGGCGTGATGTTTTCAAGCTCGGGCTTGGGGCGGCGGGCACTGCGTTGGCGAGTCGGCTGGCGCGCGGCCAAGCGCCGCAGAGCGGCTTGGTTTTTCCGCAGACATTCCGGCCAAGCATCGTTGACAGGCCAAGTCCGCCGGCGACTCCGTTTATTGCGCCGTTGAATGTAATGCCCGTTGCGCGCCCGGTGCTGCCATCGGCATTGAACCCTCCGCCTGACCCTTTGGCGCATCAGCGCTATTCGGATTTCCTGCCGCAGAGATTTTACATTCAGCGCATCAGCGAATTCCGCTGGCAGTATCACCCGGAACCACCGTACAACCTCGGTTCGTGGGCTTGGGGATTTGACGGCATGACGCCTGGGCCGACATTTCAGGCGTATTACGGTCAGCCGATTCTGGTTCGCCGCTACAACAATCTACCTCCCGTCGGTTCGGGGAACGTCAATTTCGCATTGCCCTCGATCACGATCCACACGCACAACGGGCACCAGGCTTCGGAAAGCGACGGAATCCCGCAGGACTATTTCGATCCTGGGCAATTCTGGGACTACCACTATGGAAACTTCCCAGCTGGTTTCGATCCCCGCGAGCGCATGGGTACGCTTTGGTATCACGACCACCGTGAGGATTTCACGGCGCCGAACGTCTACGCTGGCCTCACCGGATTCTATTGCCTGTTCGATGACCGCGACTCGAACAACGAGCGGGACCCGAATCCGTTTGCGCTGCGGTTGCCGAGCGGGAAGTACGATGTGCCGCTCATCCTGCACGACGTGATGTTCGATCAGAATGGCCAGGCGATATGGGATTTCTCGAATCCTTCGCCGAATCCGGCGACGCAGCTCCCGACGCCGAACTACACGACGTTCGGCATGACGGGCGACCGTTACACGGTGAACCGCACGATTCAGCCGTTTTTCCGCGTGGAGCGGCGCAAGTACCGCTTCCGCATTCTGAACGGCGGCCCTTCGCGCCTCTACAGCCTGTCGCTGCAGACGGACAGCACCAACCCGTCGGCGCCCAACGGCTTGAAGCTTCACGTGATTTCGAACGACGGCAACCTCTACACGACCCCGCGAGTGCAAGACAGTGTCGAAATCTGGGTGGCGCAGCGCCAGGATGTGATTGTCGACTTCTCGAATTTCTCGGTCGGCGACCACGTCTATCTCGTGAATCGTCTCGGCATGAAGGAAGACGGTTCCGGACCGAGTGGCCGGGACCTCGACCCCGGCGATCAGATCATGCGCTTCGATGTCATCGCCGCGACAGGACCCGACCCGAGCCGTATTCCGGATCTCCTTCGCATTCAACCTCCGGTCGACTTGTCGGAAGTCCGGCGCGAACGCCTCTTCGTGTTCGACTACACGAACGGATTGTTCACCGTGAACGGCAAGCTCTTCGACGCCAACCGCGTGGATGCTGCGATCGAGCAGGGCACGGCGGAACTCTGGACCTTCCGCAACGCCGGTACTTCCTGGGTTCACCCGGTGCACACGCACTTTGAGGAGTTTCACATCCTCGAAGTCAACGGCAAGCCGGTGCTGCCGGGCGACCCGTTGTTCGTGAAGAAAGACGTCGTCTCGCTCGGGCCCGGCATGGAGGTCAAGTTCTTCGGCCGCTGGCGGGATTTCCTGGGCAAGCACGTCATGCACTGCCACAACGTGGTCCACGAAGACCACGCCATGATGATCCGGTGGGACATTGTGCCTCCGGGACAGGGCGACCAACCCGGCGATAACGCTTCGCTGATTCGAGTCATATAGAGAAATGATCTTTCGAGGAGGGCGGTAGCATGAAAGAGCGACGCAAGTTTTTGCAAGTGGTGCCACTCGCGGCCTTGGGGGCGACGACGTTTGCCCTCACCGCTACATCCGATTCCGCCTCCGCGAAAAAGACGAAGGACGCGGGGAAAGGGCAATCCTTTGACCCGCGCAAGCAGCGCTCGGTGCCGGACGTGGCGGGAGTGACGCATACCGGGCGCTCCGTGCGGTTCTATCAGGATCTGGTGAAGGACAAGGTTGTCGCGATCAATTTCATGTCGATTCGCAGCGAAGAGCGGTTTCCCGTGACATCGCGTATGGCGGAAATCGCGCGGCGTCTCGGCGACAAACTGGGCCGCGATGTTTTTCTGATCTCTGTCACACGGGATACCGAGCACGACACGCCGGAGCGGCTCGCGGAGTTTGCGGAGAAGTACGACGCGCCAGAAGGATGGGTATTCGTGAATTGCGCGGCAGACGGCACTACGGCGCTGCAGTCCCGCGTCTACCACCCGCACGAGCATGGCGCCGCACCGGCGCATCACGAAGCCGCGGCGCTTCCGAATTCCGTGCGTTCCACGGATACGATCTTCTACGGCAATGGTGGAGTGGGACTCTGGTCGAATGTCCCGGTTGATATTCATCCGGACGAAGTGATCCGCCACATTTCCTGGGTCATGCCGGGTGAGAAGCCTGTGGGTGAGGCGCGCCGGGCAGGGCCACGGGTCTTGAACAGCACAGGCCGCGCTTCAGACAACCGAATCGCGTGAGTCTTTGGGAATTTTGTCGAACCGGTCGCGGGACCGTGTCGGGCAGGGAAAGAGATTGCAGGAGACAAGGGGGAGCAAGAACATGCGACAAGCGGTTCCTAAGAATTGGGGTCTTCTGGCAGTAGTTCTGGCGGCGGTCGTTTCTGTGGGGAGTTCTGCCGCTCGCGCACAGTCCTGTGCGCCGATGCAGCCGCTTCCCCCGCTTGCTCCGGGACAACCGGGGAACTGGAACGTGCAGCTTTCCGCGGATGGATTGACGACAACCATCACGACGCTTCCTTCGTTCTTCCAACCGGGAGATTCCTTTGGCCCGAGTCCGACGAACGTGATCCCAACGGTGTATCTGAATTCTTGCGACTCCAAAGGCAATCCGATTCCCAACACGCTGAATTCCTCACCGGATCATCCCTACAATCTCCATCCGGATCCGACGGTAACGCCACTCGCGAACAAGACTTCTCCGACCGAAGATCTCCGCGGCATTTTGCGCGGCCTGCACGTGGCGACCCTCTTTGGCGGCGCCGTGGACATGACCCAGGTCCAACTGGGAGTGGATATTCTCGAAGGCAATCCGGTGGCAAATCGGGCGTACAGCGGCCTGCCGCTGCTGCACTATAAAGGTCCGACGAAGACACAAGCGGTGCAGCCGATCGTGCAGAACGGGGTCACCGTTGGGGGAACGGTAACGATTCATCAGGTTTGGTACGACAGCCACATCGAGTCGGACACTTCCTATCTTGACCCGACGGCAGTTCTCGATGTGCCTTGGACAATCCACTACGTCGTGGACGTGCTTACGGCGGGGTATGACGACTTTGCCGGGTACATGATGTATTTTGACGACCCGAAGAACTACAGCCCGCCGAAAAACGTACCGAATGTCGGGCTCGACAATTCTTTCTTTCCGATGGGAGACGGGAGCCGCTACGAATTTGATATGGCGATGGCGCCGGCGCGTTTCTGGAACCTTACGTACCATTGGGGCTGGAGGAAGCATCCGCCGCGGGTGCAAGTTGTCGAAAACGTGCTGGTCAAAGTGGGTGGCAGGCCGAGAAACGCAATCGAGTTCGATGCGTTTTGCCCGAACAACCAGCAAGCCGGCTTTACCTGCCCGGCTCTTCTATCCGATCCCAACGTGAAGCGGAGCGCCATCAACATGATCGGCGATTCCGCTCCTGCAAAGCGCATGTGGAATGATTTTCAGGCGATCCTCGCCGGAACTTCCGCGGCAACACTTCTGCCGGATCTCGACTCGGCATTTGATGAT
>JAFDVY010000196.1 GCA_018268785.1 Acidobacteriota bacterium
ACAGCACCGTTGGTCAAGTGTTCGAGCGGACGCGCTGTTCTACACATTAACGCGGCGAACGTGCGATCAGCCCATTCGGAAGCTGCCGCTCGCAACAGACCGCTTTGGGTCGAAAGTTCGCGTTGCTCAGATGCGTGCGCATGACGGCGGTGTCTTGATGGGACGCGGGGGCGCTGGTCTTGATAGGACGAATTGCGTCCGACCGGCAGCACCAGCGAATCTGCTTTTACCGCGGCAGAATGCTCAAGACCATGTGACCAAGTCGACCGGAATACGCAGCACGTCTCCAGGAATTTGGCAGAACCCCCACGACGCTTGTGTATTGCACGTCCGCAGTCGTTCGCAATTTGGACCAGGAAGAGGAGCAGTTGTCCGAAGAGCTAAACGTAGTAGTCCGGATACGTGATCGCCAGTTCATCATCGCGAACATCAATCGCTCGGTGCAGACCGAAGCTGCGTTCAAGTCGTATTTGTATCCGGAGGTGGCGTTCTTGCAGCACGTGGGCGAATCTGGCCTCGCGAACTCAATCCCGCGCCAGGATCAACGTGCATTGTTCGTTTTTCTTCAGCAGGAGCTAGCCCGTCGAGGAAGTAATGCCGACCTAATAAACTCTGTAACCGACAGCCTCATCCTTTGGGCTCTGGAAGGCACCGACCCACAAAAGGGCATAGTGCTTTCGCGCGATTTGATACTTCAGAAGATCGAGGCGATTCTGCCAACCGCACGTTCTTTCGTGAGGGGCAATCTTAATCACCGGCTCGATAAGCTCTCTTCAAAGAATGGGGAGATGGGACGAGAGATTCAGTTCCACTCTAAGTTGAATGGCTTCTGTCTTCCCTACGCAACGCGTCAGCTCGTTGAAGTTGAAAACGCTGAAGATGCTGTTTTGAAGGATATAGTTAGCGGGATTTTTGAAGCTAACGCCGAGCAGGTTTTGGGGGAATTGTCACCAGATTTGGTCGCGCTTGTGGTCCAGATATGCCATCGTGTCGTTGAAAAGGCATTCTATTCCCAAGGCCTCGAAGTCGCAGCCTTCATTTCAGATGGAGGTGCTAGCGCAGACAATCAATTCACTTTGGCTGATTGCGTCGACGAAGCGTTGGACGAGACACCGGGGGTTGGCGCGAACTCTGCGTCAGTCAAAGCGGCGGCGCTCTCGGTATTGCGCAAAGCCTTCTACGAGAGCACGCCACAAGAGCGCACCTATTTTCAAAAGTTGAGCAGGACGTTTGCGCTCTTCTTCTCACTTCGCGCAGACAGCCGAGTGCTCGAGTACTTCAAATCCATGAGCACGAAGTTCGTGCTCTATGTCGGCGCCGACCTAATAGTGAGGTCTCTTTCGGAGCGGTATCTTCGCGAAGAAGATCGCGTTACAACAATTTTGCTTGAAATGCTCCAGAAATCCGGAGCAACTCTCATTCTTAGTCAGAAGGCTTTCGAGGAGATCTATTCTCACGTATGCGCGACCGATCATGAATTTCGGCACTGGTATGAAAGCATAGAGCCTTCGGTCTCCGTCGATTTCGCACGTCATTGTTCGAAGATTCTCATCAGGTCCTATTTTTATGCTCGCCTGAGACCGCCAGAAGGCGTCCAACCTCCATCGAGTTGGTCAGCCTATCTCAATCAATTCGTAACTCGAGCTAATTTGCATACGACCGCTGGCGGCGACGAGTTTCTCAGATATTTGTGCGAACGCTATCGTCTCCAATTCGAGCCGACAGAAGTCATACTCGCAGGCGTCGAGCAAGGGCAGCTCGATGGCTTAGCCGAAATGCTTCGCGAGGTGAAGCCGGAAAAGAATAAGATCGAGGTGTTGGCCTATAACGACGCGTTGCAGATCCTTCGCGTGTACGCGAAACGACGGGAAATCAAAGATAGCTCGGGCAACAACGCCTATGGCTTTCGCGTTTGGTGGCTTACCCACGAATCTCACGTAATGAAAGCGACTTCAGCGCTCATCAAGCACCACGGCGCACGCTACATTTAAGCAGCATGAGTTTCGTGAGTAAGGGCGCAGCACGAATGAGGCTCGGGGATTAATGCGTAGCCAGCCGCGATCATTCAAAGGAAGAGGTACTGCGAGTAAACCGCCAGGCCGCTTTGAATCACGCACTGTACACTTTGAGGACGACGGATGGTTTCCCGAGGACGAAGGTTCAGGGCGCCTGCAGACATCGGTAACGGAAGAGCGAGCGCGCTCGATAATTTCGCGGAACAACTCTCCCGATGTTCCCTTTACACAATCGCTGAACCCATTTCGGGGATGTGAACATGGTTGTTCCTACTGCTTCGCACGACCTACGCACTCCTACCTGAATCTTTCTCCAGGTCTTGACTTCGAGACAAAGCTTTTCGCCAAGGTCAATGCGGCGGAGTTGCTCGCCGCCGAGCTTTCGAAGCCAGGCTATGTGTGCTCGCCCATCACGATTGGCGCAAACACAGACCCCTACCAGCCAATCGAACGACAGTACAGCATCACTCGCAGCGTATTACGGGTACTCGCGAATACTCGCCATCCTGCCTCCATCATCACAAAGAACGCGCTGGTTGAGCGCGACATCGACATCCTTTCGGAGATGGCGCAGCGCAACCTCGTGCACGTATTCGTCTCCGTAACCACGCTCGATAACAAGCTTTCGAGCAAGCTCGAGCCGCGAGCAACCGCGCCCCATCGAAGAATCGAGGTGATCCGTAGGCTGTCCGATGCCCGCATCCCCGCTGGCGTGCTTGTCGCTCCAATCATTCCGATGATCACGGACAAGTTTCTCGAAGAGATATTGGAACGAGCACATGACGCTGGCGCTGTGTCGTCTGGCTACGTGTTCATCCGCTTACCATATGAGGTGAAAGATATCTTTCGCGATTGGTTGCTTGCTCACTTCCCGGAACGGGCGGAGCACGTGATGAGCATCATTCAACAATCGCGAGGCGGCCGGGACTACGATTCTTCTTTCGAATCTCGTATGGTCGGCCAAGGAGTTTTTGCCGATATGATCGCTAAGAGATTTGACCTTGCATACCGGAAGTTCGGCTATTCGGCGCGCAGGGACGTAGTTCTTGACGCGTCATCGTTTGCGCCTCCTCAGAAGGAATCTCCACAAGGATCGTTGTTCTGAGACTCCACCGGCCAGCAGTTCTTATCCAGAGGAAAGCATGAACGCTCAACATGAAGCAGGTGTCTCTGAAGATGACGCCGAACTCGCAATCAATAATATTGCAGAACAAATCGGCAACATTGAGGCAGGGATATTCGTGATGGACGAGGGGCTCACGAGCACTCAGCAGGGGAATTTGCCCCTCCTGATGTTTCAACAGATATTCCGAATGTGTTTGAGTTGGTTGGTCCTAACGGCGGTCAAGATCGAGGAGCTCTGGCGGAAGTACGGAACTCTTGCGACTCCCTACACGCGTGAGCGAATGCGAGCAGCACTTAAGGAGATATCGCGCCGCGGGATGACCGACCTCAGAAACAAGTCTGTCGCGCATATTCTGGACAGGAACACGGGCAAGCCAACTACTCCCGCGCAAATCGAGGAAGCTTTCAAGATGATGACGCAAGGAAACGCGTTGGCGTTCATTCACTGGCTTCGACACCCGGATGACCCGAAGGCGGAAACGTTGAGCCGTGCGCTGAGACTATTTCGAGCGGACATCATGCAAGCGTTTCCGAAGGCGAGTATCACGATGCCGGTTTCCACGTACGGCACCGCCGCTGGCGATGTCGAGTTTTGAATTCAGCCCGTCGAAGCACCAGGGAGGCTGTTGTGGCTCGAGAAGACTACCTTTTCGCCGGTCCAGATTGGCACTCAGTGGACCGGCATCAGCGCAAACAGATGATCGATGAGATCGCAAACATCGACGCAGACAGGCTGCTAAACACCTCGGCCGACGACCTCGCTCAGTATTTCTTCGAAAAATACCAGATCACTGTACCTGAGCTCGATGTTGAGAATGTCGTCGTCGATCAGCATGAAAAACCGATCGATGTGAGCCGTGATCCAATGAGAATGCTCATGGACCACGGCAGGCCGTTTTATGTGACTGGAACAGAGGTAGAAGTTGAAGTGCCGTTCACTGGTGAGGCTGAAGCGTTCAAAATTCAGCCGAATCCATACACCATGAATCCGCCGCGTGCGTCGATTAAAGGCACCCATGTATCGTTCAGCATCACCGGTACGAACTTGGACGCGGACGGAGTGCGCCGAGAGATCGATAGAACAATTTCATCCATACAGGACTACCTGAAGAATCTCAGATTGAACGTCGTTGGTCTCAACAGCCAACTTGCCGGCGAGGCCCGCAAAGCAATCGACGCACGCCGAAACAAGCTCCTCGCAAGTCGCAACTTGGTTGCATCGCTCGGATTCAAGATGAAGGAGCGCGACGGCTCGCCCAAGACTTTCGTAGCGCCGGAAGTCAGGCGAAAGATCACGCCAGTAATGCCGCAAGCGGGCTCGGCGCCGTTCAAACCCGAGCCGGCGCTGTCCACAGCGGACTACGACCACATTTTAAGCGTGATGCAGAACATGACGCAGGTTATGGAGCTGAGCCCATCTGCTTTTCACGCTGTTGACGAAGAGGCGCTTAGGTCTCATTTCCTGGTGCAGTTGAATGGCCATTATCAAGGCCAAGCCACTGGAGAAACGTTCAACTATCAAGGCAAGACCGATATCCTGATTCGCTCGGAAGGCAAAAACATCTTCATTGCCGAGTGCAAGTTCTGGGCAGGCCCCAAGAAACTGGCTGAGACAATTGATCAGCTTCTGGGCTATAGCTCTTGGAGGGACACCAAGACTGCGATCGTCTTGTTCAATCGTAACCGCGACTTCTCCAAGGTATTAGCTTCGATTCCAGATGCAATGCGGGTGCATCCACAATACAAACGGGACCTGGCAGGATCAACCGAGAGCACCTTCCGATATCAGTTTGCAAACCCCGATGATCGCAACAGGGAGTTGTTCCTCACGGTGCTGGCGTTTGACGTGCCAACGCCTGCTAGCAGCTGACCGCTCAGTCATGCAAATTCCGCGGTTGATCACAGGCACCTGCAGTCCACGATCTGGCGCTGCTAAGGAAGATCACCGAAAGAAACTGCATGGTTCAATCCGCGTTTTCGCGCCGACGTCTGGAGCTCATTGGTCTCGTGTCCTTGCACGGCAC
>JAFDVY010000197.1 GCA_018268785.1 Acidobacteriota bacterium
GGGGCCAGGCGGAACCGACGAGTTTGTGATCAACCGTTGTACCTGTGCTCTTCGCGGCGGCATCGGCAACCGTATTTCCCAGCTCATACAGCGACTTGATGTGTGGATAGTCCAGCTCGCGGAAGTAGTACCAGACGGCCGCCTCGGACGGAACAACATTGGGCTGCTCGCCTCCATTGATGATCACACGATGCGAGCGCTGCGAAAGCCGCAGATGCTCGCGGTTGAAATCCCAACCAACATCCATCAGCTCAACCGCATCGAGTGCGCTGCGACCATCCCAGGGCGCAAATGCGGCGTGGGCGGCTTTGCCATGAAAGAAATATTGGACGGAAACGACTCCGCTCCAAGTCCCTTTGCCGGTGCTGTACGAAGTGGAAAACTCGTCGCCGACATGCGTGCCAAGCACAATATCGGCATCTTTGAAGTACCCTGCGCGAACATAAAAAGCTTTTGTGCCAAGGAGTTCTTCGGCAATCCCCGGAAAAATCTTGATCGTCCCCGTGAGGTGATATTTCTCCATCTGCTTTTTCAGCACCAGCGCTGCCGTAACATTCACCGCCATGCCGGAGTTGTGTCCCTCGCCATGGCCCGGCCCGCCTGCCACAAGCGGATCGTGATAAGCCACGCCCGGTTTTTGCGAAGCGCGCGGAATGCAATCTTCATCGGTGATAAATGCGATAACGGGTTTTCCGCTGCCGTACGTGGCAACCCACGCCGTCGGTATTCCGGCAATTCCCTTTTCGACCTTGAACCCGTTCTTCTCCAGAATTCCCGTCACATACTTCGACGTCTCAAATTCTTGAAAGCCGAGTTCGCTGTAGCTGAATATCTGGTCCACCATCTGCTGCGTAAACGCCTGCATCTTGTCGGTCTCTGCGACCGCTTCCTGCTTGAGTGTGTCGAGCGGCGGCGGTTGCTGCGCACGCAAAATGGGGGCTGCCAACAGGAAACCAAAAACCGCTACAAGACGTTTCATCTGAGACCTTTCTGGGACCTGTATCCCATCCAAGCGCCGCCAAGTCTACCGCAAATGGGATGCGAAACCGCTCAGAACACGGTACTTATGAGACTGTCCCAAAGAAGCGGGATTTAGCCGGCCAGCGTCTAATAAGAAGAGTATCGAGAATAAGATCGGAATCGAGAGCTGGCGCCGATTTCCATGCAGGCATCGCACAGAACAGACTAGAAGTGGATTGCAGTAGAACCATCGACAACTCCAAAAGAAAGGCCGCCCGCGCTTCCATGGGTATGCAAGGGAATACATTCTCTTCGTTCTCTATGTTGGAATTTGACTTGCGCCCGGCGCGAACCTAAGATTTGCTTCCCGTGGACGACACGCAGCTTAATTCGAGCCCCTCTAGCCCAGCCGCAAGGGCTGGCCGAAAAAATTTATTCATTGCTTTCGCGGTTGCAATCGCCGTTCTTGCCGCAGGCATCGCCTACAGCAAGTTCCATTCGCCCCTGAAGGGACTCAATTTCGAAATCGCGAAACCCGAGCGGCTTACACAGAGCGGCAAGGCCACCGGTGCCGCTCTTTCTCCGGACGGCAAGACCGTTGCCTACATCTTGAACGACCAGGGTGCCGCCTCTTTAGTGCTCCACCCGCTCCAAACTGGCAGCGATTCTCAGTTGGTTGCCCCGGAAAGCGTCATGTTCTCGGGTCTTTCCTTTTCTCCCGACGGAAACTCTGTTTATTACACGGCTTCCTCAAAAGACAACGATCTTTTTAGTTACCTCTACAAGATTCCTGTGCAGGGCGGCCAGCCCGCCAAACTGGTCGATGATATTGATACATCCGTGAGCTTTTCTCCCGACGGACAGCGATTTGCTTTTATTCGCGGCGTGCCGGGCAAGGGAGAAAATCACCTGATCGTCGCGAACGCCGACGGCAGCGGTCTGCAAATCATCGCCAGGAGACCGGGGCAGGTTTACCACCAGTCGCTGATTACTCCTGCCTGGTCTCCGGACGGCAAGACGATTGCCTTTGTCAATTACCAGGCGCCGGCGCGCCGCTCCTTGCTGACCATCGCCCCCGATGGTTCGAATCTTCGCGAGATCTACTCCACTCACAACTACCTTGGACGCCCGCAGTGGCTGCGCGACGGCACCGGCGTCGTGATTCCCATTCGCGAGGAGAATATCGGCGAACGCAGCCAGCTTTGGGCCATTGGCTACCCGGCAGGCCAAGCCACAAAACTCACCAACGATCTCACGGACTACAGCACGTTGTGGCTCAACTTCGATCGCGACGCCTCTTCTCTTGTCGGTATTGAAACCGTCATCACCGGAGACCTCTGGATTCTCCCAGGAGGCGATTCCAGCCGCGCCAGCAAAATCTCAAAGGACCGTTCTCCCGTCTTTTTCGTCACGACTCTCGGTAAAGATCACATCCTCTACCAGACGCGCGATTCCGGAATCTTTGTCGCCAATTCCGACGGCTCCGATCCCCGCCAAATTCTTGCGAGTGTCCCGGGAGTGGATGATCTTTCCGGTTGCGGTGATGGCCGTCACATTCTTTATGGCCGGGTCGTAGGCGAAGAATCGAATGTCTGGCGCATCGACGCCGACGGTTCGAACCCAACGCAACTCACTCGCGAAAAATCCGCCGTCATGCCCAATTGCTCGCCCGACGGCCAATGGCTTTTCTATTGGAACGAGCAAGAACGCAAGCTCTACAAGCTTCCTATCGATGGCGGCAAGCCTGACAATATTTCTCTTCCGAATCTGTCGAATCCCTACACCAGGATTTCTCCCGACGCAAAGACCGTCCTCTACGCGGGCGAAAATCCCAAAGGCCCTACCAAGCCATACCTCTTTTCCATCGCAAACCTCGCAAATGGAACTTCAAGCGCACAATTCGAGGCCCTCCCTGGTATGGGCATGACCGTGCCCCAATGGGATCCCCAGGGCCACGGCTTTTACCTCAACATGACGCGTCAAGGCGCACCCAATATCTGGAAGATGGAAACTCCAGGGGGCCCGGTGAAGCAAATCACGAATTTCCCCTCAGGCCTTATCGCTTCCTATGCCTGGTCACCCGACGGGAAAAATCTCTTCGTGGCGCGCGCTACAAAAACCAACGACGTTATCCTTCTCACCTCACCAAAATAGCTTATCAATGCGCGATTCGCGCCAAACCCCTACCGCCCGCTACCCATCTGTTCTAAAATTAACTCAGGATGCGCCCGTAGCTCAGTTGGATAGAGCATCTGCCTTCTAAGCAGAGGGTCGCGTGTTCGAATCACGCCGGGCGCGCCATATCTGCTTAACGACATTCGTCAATCGGGTGGCGCTGTATATAATTACTTCCATTACTCCCTTTAGTAATTAGGGGCGGCCTCGTAGCAATTTATGCCATTGCAAATCTCTTCCCGTGAACTCCTGGGTTTTTCAGCGTTGATTCTTTTCACGCACGGTTCGCTCGCCGCTCAGGAAAACCCCGCGAGCATTCCTTCGGCTGCTCCCGCCAACGTGCTGACAAACGGGCAGGTTCTCTCCGACACCGTCAACCCCGGCACATCCGTTCTGAGCTTGACTCGGGCGGCGGATCAGGCGGCAAGAAACCGCGATTACTCGACTTGCGCTCAACTTCTGGAAAAGGTAGTCGCAATTGATCCGAAGGCCAAGAATGCTTGGAACTACCTCGGGTGGACTTACAATGCCCTTGGCCAGTACCAGAAGGCGGAGGCCGCTCTCAAGAAAGCGATTGACCAGAACCCAGACGACCCTCGCGCATTCAACAATCTGGGCCAGGCTCTTGCCTACCAGAAAAAATACGACGAGGCGATTCCGCAGTATCACAAACAAATTGAACTCAACCCGAGTGACCCTTGGGCCCATGCAAACCTCGGGCGTATTTATTTGATTCAGAAAAATTACATAGACGCCATCGCGGAACTTGTGCGCGCTGAGTCCATCTCACCGGATGACGCAAACGTGGCCTTCAATCTTGGCAGGGCTTTTGCGAAATCGGACCACCCGGAAGAAGCGGCAAGATCGCTCGAACATGCCGCTGAACTCCAACCCATCCCGGCCCGGCTCAATGTAGTCGCTTACGAGCTGGCGGAAGATAAACTTGACCTTGCTCAAGCAGAGAAATACTCGCAATCGTCGATTGCGGCGACGATGCAACTGATGCGCGACATTTCGGTCGAACATCTCTCGCGCGAAGATACGTTGCAAACCGCACGCCTCGTCGCGTACTGGGATACGTGGGCCTGGGTTCAGTTCCAGAAAGGCGATCTATCGCAAGCCGAGAAATACGAAAAGTCCGCCTGGCTCGCCTACCCAAGCAGCTTGCACGCGGATCACCTCGGACAAATCATGGAAAAGCAGGGTCGCAAAGCCGACGCAATCAAGATGTATCAGATGGCACTCGCGGCCGAATCTCCTGAACCGGAAGTTCGAGAACGCCTTGCGGCAATCGTCGGCTCTGGCTCCAATATTGAAGCGCTGATCGATGACGGCCGAAGACTCCTGAAAGAAGCGGGCACGACTTCCGTGGCGAACGCCCCGAACGCCGAAGGCTTTGCCGAGTTTTGGATTTTGCTCTCGCCCGGACCGGTCGTTCGCGGTGTGAAATTTATTGGCGGCGACGAAGAGCTATCTCCATTTTCTAAAATCTTAGAATCTGTAAAGTTCCCGAATGTGTTTCCCGAATTCACGGAAATACGTTTCGTCCGCAGAGCCAGACTGTCCTGCGTGCATTCTTCCTCTGATTGCCGCTTGCAGTTTTCTTCGTCATTTGCCGTCCCATCGGGCGAACTGCCTTCCCCTCCACCCTCTATATCCGGCAACTTGACTCCGTTAAGCCTTTCGGGAACTGTCGCCGGATTGAAATTGATCAAAAAAGTTGCGCCAATCTATCCCCGGGCTGCAATTGCAGAAAGAGCCATGGGCGTTGTGCGAATTCGGGTGATCATCGATAAAGAGGGAAGAGTTCGCGAACTTTCCCTTGTTTCCGGTCTTCCTATTTTGGTTGGCGCTGCCATGGATGCGGTGAAACAATGGGTTTACATGCCGACTTACGTGGACGGGCTTCCTGTTGAAGTGGACACTACTGTCGACGTGATTTTTCAACTCAACAAATAGGCTTTGTTCATTCCGTTGCAGGGCCTGCCAAACCGATGACGAAGTAGCAAAA
>JAFDVY010000198.1 GCA_018268785.1 Acidobacteriota bacterium
GTTTCAGAATTCCGTCAGCGGTTCGCGTGTCCAGGTAGGTCTCCTCATGCACGAACGTGGCCCGCTTATTGAATTCATATCGCAGTTGCACGGAGCCATGGCCCGTGCGGAGCTGGCCATTGACGCGGCTTGCATCCTTCGCCAACGCCGAGTCCGGTCCGTACGTCAAGTATAAGGACCAACTAAACCGCAAACCCCAGATGTATGGACACCGATGTTCACTTTACGGAAGCGGCTATCCTGGCGGGCAAACGCTCGGCCAGCCACGCATGCGCCGCAACAACCAGCGCCTTCACACCGGTTTCCATGGTTGGATGGATCACCGGTGCAAAGCGCGGATTATGGTTGGTGGGAAGCGAATTGAGTGTTCCTTCTTTTTTCGCTTTGGCGTAGACCGCCGGATCGTCGCCGCCAAAGAACCAGTACACCGCCGGGGCGTGCCATTCCGCCCCAAAGCATCCGAAGTCCTCGCTCGCCATGGTAGGCTTTGTCTGTTCTACGGAGTCGGCAGGGAAGTGTTGACGAAATGCGTCAGCGACCTTGCTTGTTGCGTCGGCGTCATTCATTACCAAGGAATAGCGGTCCAGCGTAGTGATCTCCGGTGGTTTCGGCGCACCCGCCGCAGCTGCTTCGGCATTCACAATTCGTTCAATCGCTGCAAGTACGCGTTTGCGGACTCCTTCGTCAAAGGTACGCACATTCAATTTAATGATGGCCTCGTCAGGAATGACGTTCTCTTTTGTACCCACCTGCAACGCCCCTATGGTTACCACGGCAGCATCCGTGGGCGCGACTTCCCGCGAGACGATCGTCTGCAACCTCATCACCGTCGACGCAGCCATAACGACTGGATCAATGCTGGACTCGGGCATCGAGCCATGTGCGCCACGGCCGAACATGCGAATTTGCAGGCTGTCGGCAGCTGAGGTGATCACTCCGGTACGCCCAGCGAGATTCCCGGATGGCAAGCTCATGACATGCTGGCCAAGCACAACATCGGGTTTCGCGAATCGTTTGAAGAGATTGTCGTCAATCATCGCCTGCGCGCCCTGAGCGGTCTCCTCCCCCGGTTGAAAAACTGCCATGAGCGTTCCGTGCCAGTTATCGCGGCTCTTCGCAAACAACGACGTAGCCCCAATCAAGCAGGTCACGTGCATGTCGTGCCCGCACGAGTGCGCCACGGGCGTGGTCTTGCCGTCAGGGCCTGGCGCTGTAGCAGTACTGGCATAGGGAAGACCGGTTGCTTCCTTGATGGGTAACCCATCCATGTCCGCGCGCAGCATCACGGTCGGGCCGTCTCCGTTGCGCAAGATACCGATAACCCCCGTCTTACCGATTCCCGTAGTCACCTCGAAGCCATTCTTTTTTAGGTGGTCTGCGGCAATTCCTGCCGTGCGCGTCTCCTGCATCGACAATTCGGGATGAGCGTGGAGGTCCTTATATACAGCCTCCAACTCTGGAAGAGCAGCGGCGAGATTCGCAAGGATTCCTGTTACGTTTTTTTCGCTCATTGTGATGAACTCCTTTCAGATCGAGACAAACTCAAACTCTAATGATGCCCTCCAGATCCCGGACCTACTCGGGAGAAGGCGCAAATGCCAAGTCTAACTCTTCTCCTTACCCTTGGGGATGGTCAGCATGATCGACATAATCGCAACTGCGGCCATAAACACATTGAACATGAGAGCGATGATGGCAGCTTGTCGAACAGCGAGGTTGTCCTGGCGTCCTTGGAAGGTAATCACGCCTTCCAACCAATGGGCACTATCGGGGCTCGCGCTCAGAGCGGTGAAGATCGCTGCCGAAATAGCCACTCCGAATGCGGAACCCAGAGAAGATGCCATTTTATAGATGCCCGAGCCGGATCCCGCCTGCGTCGCCGGCAAATTTGAGAGCGCGGCATCGGTCGATGGCGTCGCATAAATGGCAAGGCCGAGACCAAACAGCGTATAGCCGATGATCGCCAGGATTTTGTACTCGGACAGCATTACGTTGGCAGGCGAGAGAAACAGAATCGCGAGACCGGTAATGAGGCAGCCCCAAATCATGGGTTTGCGCGCGCCGAAACGCTGCAACAGTTTCTCGCCGGCGCGGATGAAGACAATAATCGCAATAGCGTAGCCAAGCGTCAGCATGCCGGCCTGCTGGGCGGTCATATTGCCGCCCAACTGGACCAATTGGAGCGACACGATCAGGGTGCCGGACACAGCATTGAGCAGAAAATTAGAAATCGTGGCCCCGGTAAATGTGGAATTGTGGAACAGCGTGAAATCGATGAAAGCTGAGGGCGTGCGCTGCTCGGTGCGAAAGAACAGGATCCCGAATATCACAGTGACGGCAGCAAGGATGAGGGCGCGGGAGCTGGTCCAACCAAGTTTATTCCCCTGAGTCACGAAAATTTGTAAGGCGACCATCGCGATCATGAAGTAGATGACTCCGGCAAAGTCAAACTTGTAGTCCTTCTGGCTCGCGGCTTTGCTTTCAGGCGTGCCGCGCATCAATAGGAGACCAATGATCGCGACAACGACAGACGCAAAAAAGATGTAGCGCCATCCCAAATTCTGCGCGACCAGTCCTCCGAAGAGAGAGCACAAACCAGAGCCGCCCCAGGAACCGATCGACCAGAGGCTGACGGCACGCTGCCGAGGAGCTCCGGTCCAATAAGTTTTCACCAGCGCCAGGCTGGCAGGCATGATACATGCGCCGGAAAGCCCCTGCAGGGCTCGACCGGTCAACAGGAACGCAGATGCCATGGCGCCGCTCGGCGCAAAGCCGACGAGCAGAGAGCCGATAATGCTGAGATAGAACCCAATTTTGACGATTTTGAGGCGGCCCACACGGTCGGCGAACCCGCCCATCACCACGATGAATATCCCCGAGAACAGGGAGGTGATGGAAACCGCGGTATTCATCGTATTCGCATTGAGACCGAGGTCCTTGCCCATGTCCGGCGCGATATTCAGCGTCGTCTGTGCGAACAGCCAGAAGGTCAGGACACCGAGGATGATACCGAAGAGCAATTTGTCATTGCCCTGAAACTCAGCCGATTCGTTGTGGGCGACGTCAGAAGGAAGGTTTGACGGATCGCCTTTACGCTGAGCAGCTGTTGTTGGGTCATTCATAAGCTCTCACCTCTGCCCCACTCGACAACCGGAGGGCATGACATCACCGGGGAACGCAAATCGAAACAGGAAGAAATATATTTGACACGCTTCGATGGAGAAGTCTGTTCAAGATTGACCACATGTGAAAAACTCCCGAAGAAAGCATCGGGCCGACCTTTCAACCACTATCTCCATCTTTGCGCTCAGGGTAGTACATTCGCAAAGGAAACGACAAGGGTGAATTCCGTTGGACAGATGACCGGGAATTCCGAGGGTCCGATCAATGGTGCGGCAGACCAAACAGCGCATCCAGATTCGCATTAATCTGTAGTCCAACTGCGAAGACGTTTGGAATGTCGCGGGGGAACGTTGGCGTATACCGTGAGTCGGGGTTCACGATGTACTGAACGTTCGGGCGCAACACGACGCCGGATGCTAACCGATAGCCGTAATTTGCTTCGAAGACCACCTCATGGGACGGTACCCGTCCCACCCCGCCTCCCTTCGCCCTCATGCCACTGAGAAATTCAACTTGTTTGTCCGTAAACGCAACTGGAGACACGGCGAAACCCAAAGTATCGCCCGGGCGTTTTCCAAACGTCCCCGTTTTAACGACGCCGCCCTTAATCGCATACTTGATCGCTTCCGAGTCGGCAAAGTTGTAGTAGATACTTCCGAACAATGCCACGTTGCGCCGCGAGGCGCGGTCCGTCCTTTGGATGACCTGAGCGCCTGTAGCGTAGAACGCAGTCTCACCATAATGACTCAGCGGAGTTCCGCCGAACTGAAAAAGAGGCAAGCCATTCGTATTCAGCAGGACGTCCGGTCTGGGCCCGTCCACATAGGAAACGCCCACGCGGAAGTAGTGGGGCTTATTCTGCTCCGCCAAGGTAGTGGCATGGCCGGCTTCCGCAAGATAATTGATTCCCGTGACACCACGGGTGTTCCAAGTGAAGATGCTCGTGCTGGCTTGAACGGTATTCAGGTCTATCGCATAGCCCCCGAATTCGACGTATGTTTTCGGAGTGACGTTGAACTTAGCCCTTCCTCCCCACGATGGAGCCGGTGAGACGGAGGAAAGTGTACTCTGATAAAAGCCGTACATCATTCCGCAAAACGCATGGTTCATGAAGAGGCAAGCCAAATCGTTCCCCATAAAATAAGGTGTCGCCCCGACGCGTCCAGCGATCAGGTTGAGGTTGTTTTTCTCTCCCAGCGAAATATTCTGCTCGAGCGTGAAATTTAGCGCGCGCACGAGATTGAAGGGCGTGGCGTTCTCCTGAACGTCGATGCCGCCCCCGATGTGGTTTAGGCTGAGTCCGTTGCTGCTCAGGGCAATTACGATGGCGTGCAGCGCGCCGCCCCGCCATCCGATGAGCCGCTCAAGGTCGATCCCCGTACCGAATGTCACATACTGGGACGCAGTTGCTCCCTGGTCGATTCCGCCTGAAGGGTTAGCTGCCAGTTCCTCATTGAGGAACGCATGGAAGTAGATGCCCTTTCGTGCTGCCTGGGAAAAGAATTTGGGCAGCAATACGATTGGTTTTTCGGGTTCAGGCTTCGCGCGGATCAAATCCGACGATTCGCCTGATGGAGGCGTTTGCGATGACGGATTCGACGACGATTCGGTTGTCGGGGGTGATTGTGATGACGGATTCTGCGTCGCTTGCGGTTGCGACGAAGAAGAGGCGGCACAGAGGATGGTGGCCGCGATTGCGCATCTTACTGCCGGCCTGAAACAGAACCGCGATACTCGAGTAAAAAGTGTCATACCAAATCTGCCTTCCAGGTTGCTCGACAGCCGGATTGATTGATCCTCGTCTACGAAGCTTGCGATTCTTTGCAAAGTTTTTACGTCTGACTGTATTTGCATCCGGTCCTCGTTTCCGAGGCCTGCTTTGAGGAGGTCAGAACGTAAACAAGGGGCCGAACTCGCTACGCCATGCGTGAGCGGTGTGCGAAGGGTTGCCCCTAAATGGTTTCAGAATTCCGTCAGCGGTTCGCGTGTCCAGGTAGGTCTCCTCATGC
>JAFDVY010000199.1 GCA_018268785.1 Acidobacteriota bacterium
TCGCAGGCGGACAACACAAAGTTCGATACCGCGAGCGTGACGATAACTCCGCCGGTTTCCGTTGCGGTAAGTCCAAAGACTGCGACGGTCGTAACCGGGTTGACGCAGCAATTCACGGCGACAGTGGCGAATACATCGAATACGACAGTGACGTGGCAGGTAAATGGGATCGTTGGCGGGAACGCAACAGTCGGCACAATCAGTGCAGCAGGTCTGTACACTGCGCCGGGGAGCGTGCCCAGCGGCGCAGTGACGGTGAAGGCGATCTCCGCTGCGGATGCGACGAAGTCCGACACGGCGGCAGTGACGGTTGTGCCGCCAGTGAGCGTGACGGTGAGCCCCAAGACGCCGACTGTTCAGGTGGGATTGACGCAGCAGTTTACGGCGACAGTGGCGAACACTTCCAATACAGCCGTGACTTGGCAAGTGAACGGCGTGACAGGTGGGAATGCGACAGTCGGCACGATCAGTTCGGCCGGCCTTTACACGGCGCCGACAACTGTTCCAAGCGGCACGGTAACAGTTAAGGCCATCTCGGTTGCGGATGCGACGAAGTCCGACACGGCGACGGTAACGATTACGACGGCAGCGGTTGTGACTGTGGCGATTAGTCCTTTGCGAGCGGCGATTACGACGGGGCAGACGCAGACGTTCGCGGCGACGGTGAACGGTTCAGCCAGCACCGCTGTGACTTGGGAAGTGGATACGGTGCCGGGCGGCAATGCAACCGTCGGAACGATCAGCGCGGGAGGTGTTTACACGCCGCCCTCGGCGGGCACCGTTCACAACGTGGTGGCGCGAAGCACGGCGAATACGACTTCCACTTCACCCGCTTCGACCGTTGCGGTGACAGACCTGAAGGGCGTGTACACCTACCACAACAACCTTTCGCGCGACGGCGTGAACGCGCAGGAGTACGCGCTGACTACTTCGACGGTGACACCGACTACGTTCGGCAAACTCTTCTCGTGCCCCGTAGATGCGGCGGTCTACTCGCAGCCATTGTGGGTGGCGAACGTGAATGTCAGCGGCGTGAAACACAACGTGCTGATTGTGACGACGCAGCACGACACGATTTACGCACTCGATGCGGACTCGAGCGCATGCACAGCTCTTTGGACAAAGAGTCTTTTTAACAACGGCGAGACGTGGATCAACGCGGGCAGCGATTTGGGTTGCGACGACCTTACACCGGATGTGGGCATCGTAGGAACGCCGGTGATCGATTCGGTGACCAATACGATTTATGTCGTTTCGAAATCGAAAAACACGACGACTTCCGCCATATTCCAGAGGATACACGCGCTGGATCTGGTGACGGGTGCGGAGAAGTTTGGCGGGCCGACGACGGTTGCTGGCTCCGCCGGCTCGTTTTCATTCAATCCACAGAAAAACAACCAGCGGGCAGGGTTGGCCCTGGTGAACGGCAATATCTATGTCGCGTGGGCCTCGCATTGCGACAATGGTCCGTATCAAGGATGGGTGTTCGGCTACACGGCGTCAGACTTGACAGTAGCGCCCGTAGTCTTCACGCCCGCACCGCATGCAACGACCGGAGTGGAGTCCGGGATATGGATGTCCGGAGGAGCGCCCGCGGCGGATGCAAGCAATAATTTATTCTTGATTACCGGCAACGGGACATTCGACGCCAACTCAGCGACCTCACCGAATGACGACTACGGCGATTCGATCCTGAAACTTTCGACGGCGAGCGGAATTTCCGTTGCGGATTATTTCACGCCCAACGATTTCGCCAACCGGCAAACAAGCGACCAGGATCTGGGATCGGGTGGCGCAGCGGTTCTTGTGGATCAGACTAGCGGTCCCATACCGCATCTTCTGATCGGCGGCGGCAAAGGCGGTTTGCTTTTCCTGATCAACCGGGACAACCTGGGACACGTATCGGCCACGGGAGTTCAGCAATTCAACACGGGCTCGAGTTTTTCCACGCCGGTATTCTGGCAAAACCATTTGTACTTCGCCGGCGCGGGCGGAAAAATGCAATCGTTCACGTTCGATCCCACAACTCCCAAGTTTGTGACGCCAGCGGGCTCGGTATCGAGCGACAGCTTCGGATTCCCTGGAGCGACGCCGTCACTTTCTGCAAGTGGCACGACGAACGGAATCGTCTGGGCGCTGAACACGAATTCGTATTGCACGGCGCAATCGACGAGCTGCGGGCCGGCGATCTTGCGCGCGTATGACACGACCAATGTGAGCACAACGCTCTGGCACAGCGATGCCAAGGCGGCGGATGCGGCGGGATTTGCCGTGAAATTTACGGTGCCCACTGTGGCCAACGGAAAGGTTTACGTTGGCACACGCGGAAACAACGCGGGTGGCGCCGCAAATTCCACTTCTACTCCAGGTGAAATCGACGTCTACGGCTTAAAACCGAATTGACCTTCGACCGTGCGCGAGACGAAGCGAGGCATCGCGCCCTCATGTGCTCGCGCATTTCCATTTTCGCCGAGCTGAAACAATGTTACTTTCTGACATAAGTACTTCGCAGTTTCGCGCCGCCCTGGTGTGAGCATTTTCATCCTGAGCCTGGAGCAACGACAATGAAGAAAGTGTGGCCTGGCGGTTCAATCTCCAAGCGGGAATACTTTTGGCTGAATTTGGGATTGCTCTTTTGGTGTTTCGGATGCAGCAGCGGCTCCACGCCGCCTCCGCAGATAACTGTTTCCATTAGCCCGAAGCTCGCGGCTGTGACGACCGGGCAAACACAGACATTTACTGCGTCGGTGATGGGCAACTCGAATACGAGCGTTACGTGGGAAGTCGATGGGGCGGCGGGAGGAAGCGTGAGCGCCGGCACAATTACCGGCGGAGGCGTTTACACAGCACCGTCGGCGGGCGGAACACATACCGTGCTGGCGCGAAGCGCGGCGGACTCCACGGCCACGGCGAGCGCGAACATCGGCGTTACAGATTTGGCGGGCGTTTTTACCTATCATAACGATTTGGGCCGGACTGGAGGAAACCTGCAGGAGTTCGCGCTGACGCCTTCCAGTGTAAAGACCGCCACCTTCGGAAAATTATTTTCGTGTCCGGTGGATGGGGCAATCTACGCGCAGCCGCTGTGGGTGGCGAATTTCACCATCAACGGCGCGAAACACAACGTCGTTTTCGTTGCGACGCAGCACGATAGTGTCTTCGCCTTCGATGCGGATGCCAACCCATGCAACAAGTTGTGGCAGGCAAACCTGCTGGATTCGGTGCACGGCGCGACGGCTGGCGAAACCGTAGTGCCCTCGTCCGGGGGAAGCGCGCTGGTCGGAAACGGCTTTGGAGACATCACACCGGAGGTTGGAATCACAGGAACACCGGTGATCGATCCGGCGACGAGCACGCTTTACGTGGTGAGCAAATCCGTGATTCCGACCTCGAACCCACTCACGTTCTTTCAGCGGCTGCATGCGCTGGATATGACTTCCGGCGCGGAAAAGTTCAGCGGGCCGATCAAGATTAGCGCATCCGTTCCCGGAACGGGCGATGGCTCGAGCGGAGGCGTTCTGGCGTTCGACGCGGGGACGCAACATCAGCGGCCGGGGCTTGCGCTGAACGGCGGCGTCGTCTTCATCGCATGGGCATCGCACGAAGACCGGAGCCCGTACCACGGATGGGTTATCGCTTATAAAGCGGATTTGTCGCAGCGGGTGGCGGTGTTCAATACAACGCCAAACGGCGGCCTGGGCGGAATCTGGATGAGCGGGGCCGCGCCAGCGTTCGACTCCGGCGGAAATTTCTATTTTTCGACTGGAAACGGTTCGTTCGATTCGGCCAGCGGGTTTGGCGACAGCGTTCTGAAGATGGGGCCGCCAAACGCCGGGGTTTTTCCGTTTCTCGATTTTTTCACGCCGTCGGACCAGGCCACGCTGAACCTCAACGATACGGACGTTGCCGCCGGCGGCGTTGTTGTGATTCCCGATCTTTCCTCGGGAGCGCACAAACAACTTCTGGTGCAAATAGGCAAGGACGGCACGATTCACCTGCTCGATCGCACGAACCTGGGTCAGTACTGCAATGGGTGCGCGAGCGACACGCAGATTGTGCAGGAAATTAGCGGCCAAGTGAACGGAATGTGGGGCACGCCGGCGTATTGGAACGGCAATCTTTATGTTGGCGGCGCGCAAGATGGCGGAACGAGCGGAGACAACTTGAAAGCGTTTTCGTTTAATGCGGGAGGCTCGGGCCAATTTTCCGCGACGCCCACGTCGCTCAGCGCGCGCGTTTTTCAATTTTCCGGGCCGACGCCGTCGGTTTCCTCGAATGGAACAATGAACGGGATTGTTTGGGCGATCGACAGCAGCCAGTATGGCCCGCCGACTCCGAACGGATCGGGACCCGCTGTTTTGCACGCGTATGACGCGACGAATCTGGCAACTGAGTTGTGGAATAGCGCGCAGGGCGCCGGCAACGCGGCGGGAAACGCAGTGAAGTTTGCGGTGCCTACCATTGCGAATGGAAAGGTATATGTTGGAACGCGAGGGAGTTCGACGACGAACGGCGGCGTGGGAGAATTGGATGTTTATGGATTGCTGTCGAACTGAAAACGCTCTTCCTTGACTCACAAAAAAGCAGATTCCTCGCTCCGCTCGGAATGACAACACTCTTGTATGCGAAGGTACAAGATTCAGGAATGGCGACCAGAATTGTTCCGGAACAAATAGCCGAGCTACATGCCTTCGTAGTTGGGACCGCCGCCGCCTTCGGGGACGACCCAGTTGATGATTTGGTAGGGGTCGGCGATATCGCAGGTCTTGCAGTGAACGCAATTTGCAAAATTGATTTTTAGTTTTTGGCCGGCGCCGTCTTTGACCATTTCATAGACAGCCGCGGGGCAAAAATACTGGCAGGGATTGCCGTATTCTTCAACGCACTTTGTGGCGCAGATGTTCAGATCCGCGACGTGGAGATGGCAGGGCTGATCCTCTTCGTGGCGCGTGCCGGAATGGTAGACGTCGGTCAGACGGTCGAAGGTAAGTTTTCCATCGCCGGCGAAGCGCGGCCCGGCGGGAGTGCCGTCGATTTTCTTGTAGGCTTCGTGCCCG
>JAFDVY010000019.1 GCA_018268785.1 Acidobacteriota bacterium
TTTTCTGGCAAAGCATCAGTTGCCGCACGTGGCGAAACCGTTTCGGGTGGAGGAATTACTCGAAAAGGTGCACCAGGTGCTCCAGCCGGCGGCGAGGAGCGGCCCGGAGCGTACGACTGCGCTTCGCAAGAATTCGGCGACGAGCGGATAGTGTCGCAGGCGAGACGAGGGACAGAAGAACGGACGGAAACATGGAGCCACGGGAGCAAACGGTGTTGCTGATCAGCGACGACGCGAAATTGTGCGCGCGCACGCGGCATGAATTGCAATCGAGGGAATCAAAGCTGCGGATTGCGATGGTCAGCAGTGTGGATGCGGCGCGGCTGGTAGTGGAAGAGGAAGCCCCCGCGGTGATTTTGCTGGAAGAAGCAACCGTTCATACGGGAGACGAGAAGGGAGCGCGATTGCGATTGGACGCAGTTGTTTCTTCGCTGGCAGGTTACGCGCCGGTAGTGATTTTGGGGAATGAGGCGAGACCCGCGGAACTGGATGCGCTTGTAGCGGCAGGGGCGGCGGACTACATCGGTTTGCCGGAGAACAATCTGCCCGCCGCGGCGGATGTGGTGGAGAGGCGGCTGAAGCAGTCAAGACAGGTGGAAGAAAACGCTTGCGCGGCCAGATACGAGTCCGAACGAGAAAGTGGCGCACACGCAGTGGAGGATTTTGGGCAATTGCTGCGGCACGAATTGAACAATCCCTTGACGGGTATCCTGGGGAATGCGGAACTCTTGCTTTCCGAGGTTCGGCGGAAGAATGACGGACGCTTGCCGCAGGGCGGACAGACGCGACTGGAAACAATCGCGGCACTCGCCGTGCGATTGCGTGAAACGGTTCGGCGATTGAGCCAGGAATGGGAAAGCGAGCACCGGAGCTCCCCACGGGCCAAAAGAGCGTAGCATCGGCTCTTTTCAGGAGTGCTTCCTCTTGCTAGCCTAGGCGGCGCGAATGTCTGTCGCGTTCGCGTGCAGCCATGCAGCCAAGTCCGCAAAAGTCGGCGCGATCCGGGATTCCCCGGGAACTGGAAGAGAGCCTCGGCCAGTTGGAAGGCCGAATTCCGGCCAATGAGCTGGCGCTGCGCGTGGTGCGAGCGGCGACGTCTCTGCCGGGAGTGATTGGCGCGCGCCTGTGGCGTGTAGAGCAGGATTCGGCGGATGTGTGGGCGGAGATTGGAGCGCTGCCTGCGCGGGAGAGCAGTCCTTCGAAGATTTTTTCTCCGGAAAAAAACGAAACACCGTCGTCGGTTTGGACGGGCGCGCTGGGAAGCGACGACTTTCGCATGCGGGTCCTGGAAGCGCACGGCGAAAGCGCGATTGCGGAAGAGGCAAAGGCGCAACTGGCGCTTTTGGCGCGATTCGCGGCGCTGGCATTGGCGCTGGCGGAACGACGCGGGACGATGGAGGAGCTTTCGAGCATTGTCGAAGCGACGAAGAAACTGAATTCGACTCTGGACCTGGGCGAACTGATTCACATTATTTTGCAGATTGCGACGCGGCAAACGGGGGCGGGACGCGGAACGGTTTTTCTGGTGGACGCGGAGAAGAATGAAATCTGGTCGCTGGTGGGAATCGGACTGGACCAGCAGGTCATTCGAATGCCGTCGGATCGCGGAATCGCAGGGTGGGTTGCGCAGAACGGGAGGTCGGTTCGCCTTGAAAATGCATATGAGGATCCGCGCTTCGAACCGGAAGTGGACCGGAGAATAGGATTCACCACGCGGCGATTGCTGTGTCTGCCCATTCGAAATGAGGCGGGCGCGATTGTCGGCGTCTTGCAGCTTTTGAACAAGGAAGAACCGTTCACGAGCGAGGACGAAGCTTTTTTGGATGCGTTGAGCGCGCACGTGGCGATTGCGCTGGAGAAGGCGCAACTGCATCGCGAACGAGTAGAAAAGGAAAAGTTGGAGCGCGATCTTTCGCTGGCGAGGGAAATTCAGGCGGGGCTTTTACCGGATGCACCGCCGGTCATGCCGGGAATTGAAATCGCGGTGTCGCACCGCGCTTCGCAGATGGTTGGCGGGGATTACTACGACTTCGTGAGACTGCCGCCGGAGGAGAACGGCGGACTGTTGATCGTGGTGGCGGACGTGGAAGGGAAAGGCGCGGCGTCAGCGCTAGTGATGGCGAATGTACAGGCGACGTTGCACGCGCTGGCGGATCAGCCGGCGCCGCTGGAAAAATTGCCGGCGACAATCAATCAGAAGATGCTCGTGGCGGGATCAGGCGGGCGGCGGACGAAATATTTGAGTATGTTTCTGGCGTCGCTGGATGAGAGCGGGAAGAAACTGCGCTATGTGAATGCGGGGCATGTGCCGCCAGCGGTGATTCGCGCGGATGGTTCGTGCGAGTGGCTTACGGAAGGCGGAATGGTGGTTGGGCTTTTGCCGGATCAGGAATATTCGAGCGGCATGCTGGCCTTGAATAAGGATGATTTGCTGGTGGCGTGCACGGACGGGATTACAGAAGCGATGGACGCTAGTGGAATTGAGTTTGGACGGCTGCGCTTGGCGGAGTTAGTGACGCGACTGCGCGCGCTGGCACCACAGGAGATTTTGGATGGAGTGCTGGAAGCGGTGAATGCTCACGCGCGCGGCGGCATGTATGAGGACGACCGCATTTTGATGGTGCTGAAGGCGCTTTAGTTCGTTGGCGCAGGTTGAGCCTGTCTGTAGCGTTCGAAAAATTCAAGGACACGTTTGCGAAATTCGACGGGCTCGTAGCCGAGAGCGGCGGTGTGGTACGCCTTGGGAACGCGCCAGAATTCTTTCTGGCCGCGGGCGGCGCGGAAAATCATTTCGCTGTGGCGGCAGGGGAGCGCGTGATCTTCCTCGTCGCAGATGATGAGGACAGGGAAGGCGCGCGCGGCGACGGATTTTTCGGGCGAGACCTCCGACGCGGGAAAGCCCGCGAGTTTTGCGCCGCGATAGACCATGAGCCATGCACCGGGTGCGAAGAGTGTTTTGCCGAGCCAGGGATACTGGCGCAGGCCGGCGTAGTCGTAAGCGGCCTCCTGCAGATTGGCGAAGGAGGCTTCGGCGACGACGGCTTCGATGCGGGGGTCGGCTCCGGCGGATTGCAGGGAAATCCCCGCGCCCATGGATTCTCCGAGCGCAAAGAGGTGCAGCGGCTTTTCGGCGGCTAGCAGTGCGTCGATGATGGCGCTGGTGTCTTTGCGCTCGAGCCAGCCGTAAGTAGCGATGTCGCCGCCGCTTTCGCCGTGGGAGCGCGCGTCCATCATCACGACAGAGTAGCCGTTTTGCAGGAGCGGTTCGGATTGGCCAACAACTCCGATGCGATTGTCGGAAACTCCGTGAAAGAGCAGAACCCAGGAGCCGTTGGGATTTTCCGCGCGGACTTTCCAGCCGCGCAGGATGGCCCCATCGGGAGCTTTGACGATGAAGTCTTCACGCCTGGCATGAGTGTGTTTGAAGCTTTCGTCGGCATCGCGGATGAGGTCCGCGGTTAATGCCCGCTTCATCGGGTGAAGAAACAAAGGGCCCGCAAGCCAGCCGCCGATGGCAGCGAGAGTGACCGGGAAGAGAGTCAACAGAAGCAGGATGCGAATTCCGAGTTTCATCTAGTGGAAGATACGTAAAAGAAGCACATAGGTTCCAGTGGACGAAATGCTTTATGAGCGAAACAGTACTGACTCGCGCTGGAACATTTTCACAGCGAGGGAGAGTGCGACAGCCGCGTAGGCGCAAGTGGAAATGAAGATTATGGCGATGAAATTCCAGTGGTAAGTGCCGATGACAAGTTCCTTGCAGAGAAGGCTGACGTTGAGGATAGGCACCAGGGAGAGCTTGGCATTCAGGTCCACGCCCGGCAGCATCGCTGCGATAGCCGGAATGATGACAATGAAGATCAGGGGCACGAGATAGGTTTGCGCTTCTTTGTAAGTTTTTGCAAAAGAGGCGATCGTCAGTTGGACCGAGGCGAACAGAACAGCCAGGGGAATGGCCATAATGAATACAGAAAGCGCGGCGCCGATGCCGATATGCATCTGCATAGTTTCTTTGCCCGCCTGGGCGGCTTGTGCCTGAAAGGCGTTTGCTATCGTGAAGGAGATTCCCATCGAAATGACGGAGAGAGCGGCTGTTGCCAGCGCAGTGGTGAGAACGAGAAGGAATTTACCAACTACCAGGTGAGCGCGGGAGATCGGGCTGGAAAGAATAGTTTCCATCGTGCCGCGCTCTTTTTCGCCCGCGGTGAGGTCGATTGCGGGATGCATGCCGCCATTGAAGCAGAGGAAGACAACGATGTAGGCGATAAATCCGCCGAAAAAGAGAGCTGCACCGGATTTTTCCGGCGGCGCTATATTTTTCTTTGTGATGTCAAAGGGGTCCAGGACTTCAGGAGAGAGCTTTTGCGCGACGACGCGATTCTTGACCACAGTGTCGCGATACGCCTTGAGCGAGTCATTGATCTTTCCCGCTGCGATTTCAGATTTCAGCTCTCCCGAATAGTTGTAGACAACTACTTCCAATTTTTTCTGGTCCGCCAGGTTCTTATCAAAACCAGGCGGAATTTCAACGGCAACAGGGACCTCTTTTTCCATGACGCGATTTTTCCAGTCTGGCGTGGCTGGAACGATTTCGACTTTGGGAGTTGCCTTCAGAGCGGCAAGAAGACCGGGGGAGTCTTCCCCTCCAACCAGCATGACTTTGGGCGAAGATTCTTCGGCCTTGTTTGCAATGTTCTGCACGAGGCTCATGAATCCGACGCTCAAAAGAGGAAACAAGAAGAGCGGCACAACGACGCTTGCGACGACGGTGCGCCGGTCGCGCAGCGCTTCGCGGAGTTCCTTGCGGTAGACGATGCCAATATTGCGGAGAGACATTTACCTGGCCTCCGGTTCGACGTACAAAGGTGCGACGGCTTTGACGAAGATTTCCTCGAGGTCCTGCTCGCCGTGCTTTTCGCGCAACTGCGGCAAAGTACCCTCGGTAAGCAGTTTGCCGGACTGAATAATTCCGACCACGTCGCAAAGTTTTTCGACCTCGGTCATGATGTGCGTCGAAAAAATGACAGTTTTCCCGCGGTCGCGACATTCCTTGATGAACGCGATGATCGTGCGCGCGGTCATGACGTCGAGCCCGGAAGTCGGCTCGTCAAAAATCATAACTGGCGGATCATGGACAAGAGTGCGTGCGATGGAAGTCTTCTGCTTCATGCCGGTGGAGAGTTTGTCGCAACGGCGGTCGCGAAATTCATTCATGTCGAGGCGGCTGAAAATGGTATCTACTCGCTGCTTCAGGGTGGTTTCGTCGAGGCCGTTGAGACGGCCGAAGTATTCGACCATTTCCTGAGCGGTGAGGCGGGGATAGAGGGCCGTGCCGCCGGAAAGAAAACCGACGGAAGCGCGAACCTTTTCGGGGGATTCGACAACGTCGTGGCCATCGACGATTGCAGTGCCGTCGGTGGGCTCAAGAATAGTGGCCAGCATGCGGAGAGTAGTGGTCTTGCCGGCTCCGTTGGCTCCGAGCAGGCCGTAGATTTGGCCGGGCCTGGCGGTGAACGTAACGTCATCGACGGCCCGAACTTCGCCCCGCTTTTTATCCTGAAATCGTTTGGACAAACCACGAGCTTCAATCACTGGAGGACCTCACACGAGCTTCGAGGATGCCGTTTGCAACCGTTCTAACAGTAATACGCCCAATGGCACGGAAAGATTACAGCACAGAGCCAGACCGGGCAGGAGGCTAAAGTGATCACCGGGGCAAACTACATCTTTCAAAGCGTTGGCTGCATCTCTTTGATGGTGGGCAAGATAAGACTGCTTTCTATAGTGGAAGGTCGAGGGGCTTGGTAAACTGTTGGTGCTGGGAAACCCGCTGGGCGTCAGGAAAGTTATTTACCGCAAGGGTACGGAAGTTAGAAGCGCGAGAGCGCGAGCATAGAGCCGTGTGTCACGAGGCGTGCGAGGCGAGCTGATTCAGCTTATGGAACGCAGAATTCGAAACCGAATTTTAATCTTCCTTGTGGCGGCGGGGATTGTCGCGTTTTTTCTGGTGTGGGTGAGCGGGCGGCAGCAAGTGGCGAAAATCATGGCCGTGAAGCCGGTGGTCGAAAATCTAGTGGCCTCCGTTTCCAGCAACGGCAAAGTGGAACCGATCTCACCCTACGTGATGCGGGCACAACTCGACACGTTTGTGCAGAAGATCCACGCCCAGGAAGGGCAGTCAGTGAAGAAGGGGCAATTGCTTCTGGAATTGGATGTGAAGGATGCCGCGGCGCAATTGGCGCAGGCACAGTCACGCTTGCTGCAGGCGCAGGACGATTTGCGCGCAGCACAAGGGGGCGGACGCTCGGACGCCGCGGCGAGGGCGTCTGGGGATTTGGCGAAGGCAATAGCGGAGCGCGATCGAGTGAAGCGCAGCCATGATGCCCTGCAACGACTGGTTGCGCAGCAGGCAGCGACAAAAGATGAATTGGCTGCGAATGAAGTGGAATTGACCAAAGCACAGTCCGAGGTGGACCGACTGACGGCAGTGAAGAGCGAATTCGACCGTGCGGTAAAGCTGGATGCAGGGAAGTACAACTTGCAGGTGCAACAGGTACAGAACGAAGTCGCTGCATGGCTGGAGAAAGTAGGCGATGGAAAGATAACGGCGCCTGCGGACGGCACGCTCTATTCGCTTCCGGTGCGACAGGGCGATTTTGTGAAAGTTGGGGATTTGCTGGCCGAGATGGCCGATTTGCACAAAGTTCGCGTGCGAGCGTTTGTGGATGAACCGGAACTTGGCGGACTAGAGCCGAATGAACCTGTGCGAATTACCTGGGATGCGCTGCCGAACCGGACCTGGGAAGGAAAGACGGAAGTGATTCCCAAACAGGTGGTTCCGCGCGGCTCGCGAAGCGTCGGCGAGCTTCTATGTTCGGTGAACAACGAGAAGCTGGAATTGCTTCCCAACGTGAACGTGGATGTGCGAATCAGCGCGCGCGAACGAAATAATGTATTGACGGTGCCGCGATCCGCCGTGGAATCGGAAGCAGGGAAACGGTTTGTCTTTGTGGTGAAGGACGGCGGACTGAACGTCGGCAAGAACATGCTGGAGAAGCGTCCGATCGTCGTGGGGATTGCGGATGCAGCGAACTATGAAGTGATCGCGGGGCTGAGCGCGGGAGAGATGGTGGCGCTACCCGGCGATTTCGATTTGCGCGACGGAATGCTGGTGAAAGTCGTGAATTCCGACGCGTCTGGCTTCTTGGGTGGGCCCAGTGCGAATTAAAGGATTGGTTTGTGCGCTCGTTACATTTCTCGTTTGTGCCGGAGTTCCCGGCGCAAGAGGGATTACTTTGAATGAAGCGATGGAGGCCGCTTTGCGGGCCTACACGCAGGGGGATTATCCGAAAGCTGTACAGATCTTGCAGGCTGCCAGCGCAGCGGAACCGAATAACGCGGAAATTCACCTGCTGCTGGCAAAAAACTTTTATGAACTGCAGGAGCGGGACAGGGCGGTGGCGAGTGCAGAACGC
This sequence comes from Acidobacteriota bacterium, assembly GCA_018268785.1. Classification (GTDB taxonomy): domain Bacteria; phylum Acidobacteriota; class Terriglobia; order Acidiferrales; family UBA7541; genus Acidiferrum. The sequence continues at coordinate 7,476 of JAFDVY010000019.1, forward strand.
GCCGTTGCCATCGATCCAAAGAACTCGGTTTATCACGAATGGCTGGGACGAACGTATGGAGAGAAAGCCGATCACTCCGGATGGTTTTCTGCGTTGTCGCTGGCAAAAAAAGCCCGAAAAGAATTTGCAACCGCGGTGGAGCTGAACGAGAGGAATTTTTCCGCGATGCAGGCGCTGATCGAGTTCGATTGCAGCGCTCCGGGAATTGCCGGCGGGGGTGAAGACAAAGCCGCCAAAGAAATCGAGAAAATTGCTTCGCTGGACGTGGCGGAAGGTCACTACGCTCGCGGGAATTGCCGCCGGCAAAAGAAGGACTATGCCGTGGCCGACGCGGAATTCACAAAGGCGCTGGACAGCAATCTCAAGTCCGCCGATTTGGTTTATGACATCGGCGATTACGCGATGAAGCAGGATCAGGCTGACCGGCTACTTTCCGTCGTGCAGATGGGGCAAAAGCTCGACCCGAAGGACCCGCGCGGGGCCTTTTACCTGGCGACAGCGCAGATTCTGCGCGGGGAGAAAATCGCAGAGTCGGAAAAGGCAATCCGAGAATATCTCGAGAAAGCGCCCAAGCGGAACAACTATCCTTCTCCCGCAATTGCGCACTACTGGCTGGGAAGACTTGCCGAAAATCAGAAATCGCGGGACGCTGCGATTGCGGAATATGAAACGGCACTGAAGCTGGAGCCGAAAAACCGGTATGCAACGGAAGCCCTGAAGCGCATCAAGAAACAATGAAGTCTTCCTATGAACCTGCATGAGACATTTACGGTCGCAATCGATGCGCTCCGTGCGAACAAGCTGCGCGCCGCGCTGACTTCGCTGGGTGTGATTATCGGAAGCGCTTCGATCGTGCTTGTGGTGACGGTAGCGCTTACGAGCAAGAAATTCGTGATTTCGCAGATCGAAAGCGTTGGCGCGAATCTGGTTTGGGTGGAGATTGTTAAAACGCCGGACAAGGCGCAACCGCTCAGCCACGAGCTTACGCTGCAAGACATGGAGGCGTCGCGAAGCATTCCCGGTGTGGCTCAGGTTGCGGGCACATCGGATTTGCCGATGTCCGTGGTTGCGCAAGGCAGAGTCCGGCCAGTGACCCTGATCGGCGTGACCGAAGGCTATCAGGATATCCGGCGGCTGCTCGTTTTACGCGGCAGATATCTCGATTCGACGGACATGGCGAATCGCGCAAAAGTCTGCCTGATCACGCCGCAGCTCGCGGACAAATTGTTTGGGCATGAGAATCCGATCGGGCAAACGGTCCGGATGGGCGAGCTGACCTTCACGGTGATTGGGGTTTTTAAAGAACGAGTGGAGACGTTTGGACTTTCAGACATTCAGGCAGAGTCGGTGCTGATACCGTTTGGGCTGATGAAAGCGTACACGGGGATGGATGTCCTGCGGGTGCTGGACGTGCAGGCGGCGAATTCGGATGGCGTGGAGCGCGTGAAGAAGCAGGTGAGCCTGCTGTTGCACAGCCGGCACCCTCCCGAGGCCGAATATAATGTGCAGACGCTGACCGCGATTTTGGTTGCCGCCCAGAATATTTCGCTGGCCCTGACGATTGTGCTGATTGTGATTGCGTTCATTGCGCTGCTTATCAGCGGAATCGGGATCATGAACATTATGCTGGTGACGGTGAAGGAGCGGACGCGAGAGATCGGAATTCGAAAAGCGATAGGGGCGCCCCGGCGCGACATTCTCTATCAATTCCTAATTGAAGCGTTTCTGATCAGCGGCGGCGGAGCGGTTTTGGGAATTCTGATAGGGCTTGCGGTGCCGGTGACGGCCCAGTTTTTTCTGCCAAACAATTTGCGCGTGCCTGTTTCCGGATTGAGCGTCATTCTGGCTTTCGTTGTTTCCTGCTCGACAGGCTTGTTTTTCGGTTATCTTCCGGCGAATAACGCGGCGCGGCTGCAACCGATCGAATCGCTGCGCTATGAATGAGCCGCAAGTGATTTTTCCGAGGTGCAATCCCATGGTGCGAATCTACAAAGTAACGTCGATTCTGGCGTTTTCTGTGTTTCTTGCGACTAACACGACCGCGCAACAGGCTCCTGCGCCGATTTCGCTGACTCTGAAACGCTGCCTTGAGCTTGCCCTGCAGAACAGCAAAGACATCAAGGTGGCGAGAATTCAGGCGTCGGTTGCCGATCGCGCGGCAATGATCGGCAAGGCGGATTTTCTGCCAAATCTCTATGTCGGTTCCGGCGCCGGATACACTTACGGAATTCCTGAAACACCGGGAGGGCGCGCGCCCTCGGTGTTTAATGTGACGTACACGGAGCAAGTATTCAATTTGCCGCTGCGAGGCGCGGCGAAAGAACAAGAGGAACAAGCGAAAGCGCAAAAGATCTTGCTGGAAGATGCGCGAAGTTCCGTGATTTCCGGCACGGCGATGGGTTACCTGGAACTGGTAAAAGTGCGCCACTCGCTGGAGTTGCTGAAAAAACAGAACGATAGCGCAGACAGAATTCTCGGGGTGACGCAGGAGCGCGCGAAAGAAGGATTCGAATTGCCGATGGAAGTGACGCGGTCGCAGTTGACGAAAGCCCAAGTAACACAGAAGACTCTGCAATTGGAAGGACGCGAAGACGAGTTGGAGACATATTTGCGCGACCAGATGGGGCTCGCGGCGAATCAGGAATTTGATCTCGCCGCCGATGAATTGCCCGGAGCGGCGGAGCAGGAAGGCGCGAATCTGGTGGCGATGGCGATGGAAAATAATGTGGACATTCGACTGGCGCAATCGAATGTGCGCGCGAAGGAATTTCGTTACAAGGGCGAAAAGGGCGGATATTTCCCGTCGCTGGAGCTGGTGAGCACCTACAGCTTGCTTGCCGACTACAACAACTACAGCCTGTACTTTAACCACTTCCAGAAAAACAATTTTAACGCGGGCGTTCAGGTCCAGGTGCCAGTTTTCAGTGCGAGGACGAAAGCTGCCGTAGGGCTTGCGGACATGAACCTGCAAGTTGCGAAAGCGACATTGGAAAACAAAAAAGATCAGGTAAGCGCGGATGTGCGAAAGAAAACGAGGCATCTGCGAGAGATGGATGCGGCCAAAGAAGTGGCGCGGCTGCAACTGCAACTGGCCCAACAGAATGTGGGCACGCTGCAATCGCAATTCGAGGAGGGGAAGACGAATCTGCGAGATGTGGAACGGGCGAGGCTCGACGAGAGCGATCGCTGGATGGCATATCTGGATGCAGCATTTCAACGGCAGCAGGCGCAACTGGAATTATTGCGGACCGCGGGGCAGTTGGACAAGGTTTTGGAGTAGCTGGAGCCGGATTCACGCGACGATATGCTGGATACGCAAAGCCTAAAGGTTCTCTCGCAAGCGTTGGAAAAACTCGACTCCGGATTTCGAAATCTGCCGGAATTTCAGGCGCAGGGGGGTGACGCGGAGCAGTTGGCAATAGTGCTCGGCGCCGTCGCGGAAAAACTGCAAGACAACTTCCCCTATTTCCATCCGCTTTATGCCGGACAGATGCTGAAGCCGCCGCATGCCATTGCGCGGCTCGCTTATGCGCTGGCAATGTACATCAATCCGAATAATCATGCTCTCGACGGCGGACGTGCGACTTCTGCCCTGGAAAAAGAAGCGGTTGCGGAAATTGCCGCGATGTTCGGTTGGACGGAGTTTCTCGGGCATCTGTGCGGCGGCGGGACGATGGCGAATCTCGAAGCGCTCTGGGTGGCTGGGCAGATTCATCCCGGCAAGAAAATTCTGGCGAATGAGCAGGCGCATTACACGCACAAACGAATCAGCAGCGTACTCCAATTGGAATTCGAAGCGGTTCCTTGTGATGAGCGCGGCAAGATGGAACTTTCAGCGCTGGAGATTCGGGCGAAGAAGGGCGATGTGGGCACGGTGGTCGCGACGCTTGGCACCACGGCTACCGGCTCTGTTGATCCGCTTGTGGGAATTCTTGAACTCGGTAAACGCTACGGTTTCCGGGTGCATGTGGATACTGCTTACGGCGGATACTTTGTTCTTGCATCAAATCTCGCGGGGTCAGCGAAGCAAGCTTTTGAAAATGCCCACCGGGCCGATTCGATTGTCGTTGATCCGCACAAGCATGGCCTTCAACCGTATGGTTGCGGCTGCGTGCTGTTTCGCGATCCCGCGGTAGGAAAGCTCTACAAGCACGAGTCGCCGTATACCTATTTCAGCTCCGTAGAATTGCACTTGGGCGAGATTAGCCTGGAATGTTCGCGGCCAGGGGCCGCCGCGGCTGCGCTTTGGGCGACACAAAAACTGCTGCCGCTCGTGCGAAATGGCGAGTTTGCCAAAGGACTTGAAGCAGGGCGAGAAGCGGCGCTGCAATTGTATGGGCGACTGCTGAAGGACAGTCGATTTGAGCCGGCGTTTGAACCGGAACTCGACATTGTCGTTTTCTTGCCGCGCGAAGAATCCAGAGAGAAGACATCGATTCGCTCCAGAAATATATTTGCTGCGGCCGCCAGGCGAGACTTGCATCTTGCAGTGGCCGAGCTTCCGGTCCGCTTCTGGAACAATGCGGCGTTTGCAAATCCAAGCTCAACTGAGACCGTCACTTGTCTCCGCTCGGTGCTGATGAAGCCGGAGCATTTGGAGTGGCTCGAGCCGATTTGGGATCGGCTGCTCAAGGCTGACAACGAGACGTCGTCTGCGCTTGCGTAACGCGATACAAAAAGCCACAAGTGATGTATGGCATGCACATCATATATACGTTCGCAACCGTGCTGAATTGTAGTTTTGTGAACTCTCCAAGTCGGGTACACTAGAATGGTGGGGAAGTGTACTTACACGCAGCCCGGCAGGGTAGAAGCCGCAAACCGCAGACTCTAGGGAATTTAGTTGACGATATTGGCAGGGAACTGAGGATGAAGAATGCCTGATGTGATGAAAACGCTTTTGTTAAATCCTCCGAGCTTCGAGAATTTCGATGGGGGAGCAAGTTCGCGGTGGCCCGCGACGCGCGAGATCGAGTCGTACTGGTATCCGGTTTGGCTGACGTATCCGGCGGGATTGATTCCGGGAAGCCGATTGCTGGACGCTTCACCGCACAAGGTGAACTGGCAACAGACAATAGAAATCAGCAAGGGCTATGAATTTCTTGTTCTGTATACCTCCACGGTCGGATTCCACAGCGATCTAAAGCTTATTCGCAAGATTAAGGAAGCGCATCCTGGCATCAAGATCGCGTTCGTAGGCCCGCACGGGCATATTCGTCCCGACGAGACTTTGAACGCAAGCGAGGATATCGATTTTCTTGTGCGTGGCGAGTTCGATCATGCCGTCGCCGAGTATGCTCACGGCAAGCCACTTGAGCAAATTGCAGGTGCAAGCTATCGCAAAGACGGCAAAAATGTACACAATACGGCGCGGCCACAGCTTCACACGGAAGAGCTCGACGCCTTGCCGTTCGCATCCGATATTTACAAGCGCGATCTGCAAATTGAGCGGTACAACGTGCCGTTTCTGCTGCACCCGTTCGTTTCGTTCTATACGACGCGAGGCTGCCCAGCCATGTGCACGTTCTGTATGTGGCCGCAGACGATTTCCGGCCACGCGTGGCGCACACGTTCGGTGGATAACGTAGTCGCGGAAGTGAAGAAGACGCTCGAATATTTCCCGCAGATGAAGGAAATTTTCTTCGACGACGACACGTTTAATATTCGCAAGGACCGCGCGATCGAGCTGAGCCAGAAATTCAAGCCGCTGAAATTTCAGTGGTCCTGCACGGCGCGTTGCCACAGCAAGTACGAAGAGCTGAAGGCGATGGCGGAAGGCGGCGCACGGCTTTTTATTGTTGGTTTTGAGTCGGGCGATCCGCAAATCCTGAAGAACATCAAAAAGGGCGCAACCGTCGAAATGGCGCGCGAGTTCATGAAGAACTGCAAAAAGGTCGGCATCAAGGTGCATGGCGACTTCATTATCGGCTTGCCCGGCGAGACAAAGGAAACGATCGAGAAAACGATCGATTTCGCCAAGGAACTGGATTGCGAAACGATTCAGGTTTCCCTGGCGCATGCGATGCCCGGTACCGAGTTGCACGACCAAATGTCCAAGGACGGCTTCCTGCGCGTGGAAGCGCTTGCCGATAACGGCGGCCATCAGTTACCGCATATTGAATACCCGCATCTTTCCAAGACGGAAATGATGGGTGCAGTGAATCGTTTCTATGACGAATACTATTTCCGTCCGAGGGTGGCGTGGCGGATTGTGCGCGAAGCTCTATGGGACAGCCATGAGCGCAAGCGGCTTTATCATGAAGCGACCAGCTTCTTGAAGTTGCGCGCGGAGCGCTGGAAATGGGTGCGTCAGGGCGGTGATGCGCCGAAACCAATGGTAAGCGTGCCGGGGACAACTCCGGCATCCGGAAACGACTAGCACGAACAAGCGATGGGACGCGAAAGCAGGCTAAGAATAAAGACGCTAGTTATGGTCTTGGCGATGGTTGTATGCGCGAATGTGGGAGACTTGTTGTTGAAGAGCGGCATGTCCTCCGTCGGCGCTGTGCAATTCACTGAGCAGGGTCTATCCCATGCCTTTCGTCTTGCGATTTCCAGTCCCACTATCTGGCTGGCCATATTCTTTCTGCTCGGTTTCATGATCTGCAACATGACGGTTCTCAGCTGGGCGGACTATAGTTACGTCATGCCGTCGGGCGCATTTGGCTACGCCCTCATAACTTTGTCCGCAGTGGTGTTCTTGCACGAATCGGTCTCATTGCAGCGCTGGCTTGGAGTGTTGCTCATCTGCTTCGGAGTGATGCTGGTTGGCCAAACGAAGCCGCGCACGACCGAAGTGGTGTCACAAAAGGCCGCGGCATGATTCGCACATCGCTCTTGCTGCTGTTTTTCCTTTTTGCGACTGCGGCCGGCGAAATCGCAATGACATACGGAATGAAGGCTGCCGGTGAGCCGGCCCGCCTGCGTCCCAAAGAGATATTGCAATTTCTTGGCCGAGCGGTTTCTAGCGGCTGGTTTTGGGCCGGCATCCCTCTGATGGCGGGATCCTTCTTTTCGTTGTTGGTGCTCTTATCCTGGCAGCCCATCAGCTTCGTCATCCCTGCTTCGGCTCTGAGTAACGTCGTTGGCGCGCTTGGCGCCAAGTACATATTGAAGGAAGACGTGAACGCGGCGCGTTGGATTGGCGTCATTCTTGTTTGCATTGGGGTTGCCATCGTTGCAAAGGGCTAAACCCTTGGCTTGGAGGTCCGATTCAGTGAATCAACGTAGCGAAGAAAGTTTGCAAAGCTCAAGTGCGAGCGTCCCTTCCCGTCCGACTTCGAGTTGGATTTCCTCCTGGCGCGCAGCAGTCTTGCTGTTGGTCGCTCTTTGGGGAGTCATTTACATGATGGACCTTTCTCGTCCTCCTCTCCTGGATGATGTCGATTCAGTGCACGCCGAAGCAGGGCGGGAAATGGCTGAGCGAGGCGATTGGGTGACCGTCTATACGAACGGCATTCGCTACATGGAAAAAGCGCCCCTCATGTACTGGAGCATTGCAGCGAGCTACAAAATATTCGGAGTCAAGGAATGGACCGCCAGATTGCCACTGATGCTCGGAGTAATCGCTCTGGTGTTATCGACCTACCTCCTTGGGAGGTACGCTTTCGGCGCTGCCGCTGGGTTTTACGCAGCGTTGGCTCTCGTTACCTCCATTGGCGTGTATCTCTACACGCGGTTTCTCATCCCGGAAGTCCTGATCGCGCTTTGGTTCACGCTTGGCTACTATTTTTTCCTGCGCATCCTTGATGAGGAGCGCCCTTCGCGTTTCGTTTGTTGGGGATTCGCGGCAACCTGCGCGCTGAACGTGCTGACGAAAGGCTTGATCGGTCTGGTCTTTCCGGTTGGCGCGATTGGTCTTTTTATTCTGCTCACCAACAATTGGCGCGTGTTGCTTAAAATGCGTTTGATTTCGAGCACGATTGTGTTTTTTGCGATCGCCGCGCCCTGGCACGTCCTCGCCGCCATACGCACGCCAGCTCAGGGAGCTGCTCCTAGCTTTCTTTGGCTATACTTCATCAACGAGCACTTGATGCGCTTCCTCGGAAAGCGTGTCCCCGCCGGCTTCGATACCGCTCCCCTGGGCATTTTCTGGGGGCTCACTCTAGCTTGGCTCGTTCCCTGGATTGTGTTTCTGCCGCAATCTCTGCAGGCTGTTCGAACCGCATGGCGAGAACTCCGCCTTTTTCCTGCCAATTCGTCGCGCAAGCACAACGCGACTATGCTTTGCTTTCTCTGGGCCTTCGTAATCCTCGTTTTTTTCAGCTTTTCGACGAGGCAGGAATACTACACAGTTCCGGCACTGCCGGGTTTGGCGCTGTTGATTGGCTCTTGGTTAGCCACAGAGGCGACAACAACCAGCGACGAATCGGCCCGCCGCTACGGCAGAGTGTCCTCGAGTGCGCTCTTTGCCGTTGGCATCCTGGCTTTTGCTGCTGGAATGTTTCTTCTTTCCGTGTCGCACCGCCCCGCTCCAGGTGTCGACCTGGCGGATCTCTTGACCAAGAATCCGGAAGACTACAATTTGTCGCTCGGCCATGTGATGGACTTGACTCCTCAGGCGCTCGGAAGTTTCCGTACCCCGCTGTTAGGAGCGTCGCTCGGATTGCTCCTTGGTACAGGCTTGAATTGGCTGCTCCGCCGTCGAGGGAGGCCGAACGCGGCAAATTTGGCTCTTGCAGGAATGATGGTAGTGCTGCTGGGCTGCGTACATTTCTCGTTCATCAAATTCTCGCCCATTCTCTCCTCCTACGATCTTGCCCAAGCGATCCAAAAAGAAATCCAACCCGGTGATGTGATCGTCGTCGATGGCGAATACCATGAGGCTTCGACGCTGAACTTTTATACCCGAACGCAACTGCACGTCCTGCACGAGCCGAGCGGCAACCTCTGGTACGGCGCCAAATTCCCAGATGCTCCGCACATTTTCGAAACTCCGCAATCCTTAGCGGTTTTATGGAACGGCTCGCAACGCGTTTTCCTGTGGGCGGACCATGAAAATCCGAAGGAACTCGCGGGCCAGAATGTTTTCCTCCTGGCGCGAAGCGGTGGCAAGTATATTTTCACCAACCGGCCTCCGGTGCACAGTCGAGCGGAGACTCAGCCGCATGATCGGATTCGATCCTGGGAGGCCGCTCTCCCAAAATCACAGCGGCGTATCCTTGCTAGTCTGTAGCTGATTGCCTTGATAAACTGTGGATAAGCAATGCGAAGGTGAGGAGGAAGATGTTGCTGTTAGCTTATATTTTGCTGGGTGTTGCCCTGCTCGGAACTCTGACCTCGACTATCGTTCTGGTTCTGGCGATCCTGGGAGCTGCGAAGTTCGTTCGCGATGGCCGGCGAAGCCGCGCCCTTGTGGCGGGGCATCGCGACGGCCTGCCACCTGTTTCTGTCCTGAAACCCGTCCACGGGAATGAATCGCGCATCAAGGAGAACCTGGAGAGCTTTTTCCGACAAGACTACCCCGCCTACGAAATTCTGTTCGCGGCCGATGAGGCCGACGATTCAGCGTTGCCCATTATCCGCGAACTCTCGGCTCGTTATCCCAAGATACCCTGCCGCATCTTCATCACTGGCCAGCCGCTCTGGCCAAATGCGCCAAATTATTGCTTTCACCGCCTCACCGAACATGCCACCTACGATATCCTGGTCACCAGTGACAGCGACGTCGAGGTTGGCCCCACTTACCTGCGGGATGTTGTTCCTCCGCTGTGCGATCCCAAGGTTGGCGCCGTGACTTGTATGTTCCGGGGCAAGAGGGCCGGTGGGGTATGGTCCGCCCTTGACGCCATTGGCCAAACCGTTGAGTTTTCGACGGGAGTCTTGATTGTCAATCTCTTGGAGGGTATCAAGTTTGGACTTGGTCCGACAATTGCCCTTCGGAAGGATTCCCTGGCAAAGATCGGTGGATACGAAGCCGTTCGCGAATATCTCTCCAATGATTTCGTCGTGGGCAATTTCATCCACAAGGCCGGCTTCCGGGTCGAACTCTCCTACCATGTCGTTGACCATGTTTCTCCCGTCATGACCTTTCGCAGAATGTGGGAGAGGCAGTTGCGCTGGGCAATGGGTACTCGGTATTCACGGCCCAAAGGCCATTTAGGCACGGGTCTTACGTTTGCGGTTCCCTTTGGAATCCTCGGTTGGATTGCCGCCTCATTGCTGGGTTATCCGTATCTTGGATTAAGTCTTCTTGCCGCTTCCGTGCTGAACCGTGTTATCGAAAGCGTGGTTGTAGGCTGGTTGGCTGCTCGCGATCCCGTCGCCCTATGGGCGTGCTTGCTCTACCCGATCCGGGATTTACACGGTTTTCTGATCTGGTGCGCCAGTTACATGTCGAGACGAAGCTTATGGCGCGACAACAATTACGAACTCTTAAAGGGAGGCCGCTTGGTCGCACGCCGGGCGAATGGGGCTGTCATTACTCCCGATTTTCCGCAGGCCACAGGTGCCCCGACCTCTAAGCCCTAAACGCGCTAGCCGGCGAGACAAGCGCTATCAGTTGGTCAAGGGCCAGTCGTATTGTGCTTCGTGAAAACTCCGCAAACGGTTAAGCTGGGAATTGCCGGGTATTAGTTCCCGAGAGTTCTCTTTTCCTATGTTCAGCCAACTTCACCCTCGCGACATTGAACACGCTGCCTTCGCGCTGGCGCACTATTTTGTCTGGCTGATGTTTTTCTGCTCGCTTGGATTTTATTTTGCGGCAATTCTCGCGGCCTTGCGCTTCTCAGCGCGCAAGAAGGCACAGCGGAAGTCCGAGTTCACTCCGTACGTTAGCGTGTTAAAACCCGTTCACGGCGTGGACTTTGGATCGGAAGAGAACTTCGCAAGCTTCTGCACACAGAATTATGCAAATTATGAAATTATTTTTGCTGTGAACACAGAATCCGATCCCGCCGTGCCGCTGATCCGCAAACTCATTGCCGCTCATCCCGAACGAACGATTCGGCTCGTCATGGACGCACCGTTCCTTGGCGAAAATCGCAAAGTAAATAATCTTGCTTTGATGGCCCGCGAAGCGAGCTATGAAGTCCTGGCCATCACCGATGGAGACGTTCGCGTCGGGCCGGACTACCTCCGCAATGTGGTCGCTCCGTTCAGTGACAGCGAAACAGGGGCGGTGACCAGCCTGTATCGAGGCGTTGCGGAGCGCGGCTTTTTCAGTGAGCTTGAAGCGCTTGGCGCCGCTAGCGACTTTGCCGCTGGCGTTCTCGTGGCGGAACGTATGGAGGGCCTCAATTTTGCTTTGGGGGCGTCCATTGTCACCACAAAATCATGGATTCACCGCATCGGCGGGCTTGAACCGATTGCACATTTGCTGGCGGACGATTACGAACTCGGCCATAGAATTTCGCAAGCAGGCGGGGAGGTAGTGCTTTCGAACGAAGTTGTTGTCACCATGTACCCTGCGCAAACGCTTCGCGGTTTCTGGGATCATCAACTTCGATGGGCGCGCACTGTTCGTCTCTGCAGGCCCTTATCGTACCTTGGCCTCATTTTTACGCATGGGCTGCCGTGGGCCGTCCTCGCTGCACTGCTCTCACCGGCGAAGACAATCGCAACCGCCTGTCTTGTCGCTCATATCATCCTGCGGTTTGCGGTTGCTAAGTTTGTTGGAGTCGGAGTCATGAGCGACGAAACGGTTCGACGCCGGTGGTGGCTCATTCCGCTTCGCGACGCGATTCACTTTTTCATTTGGCTGGCCAGCTTTACATCGAATCGCGTCACTTGGGGCGACTCCGAGTTCACAATGAAAAAAGGCCAGATGATTCCCGTTCGCACTCCGCGCTAGGTTACGCCAAATCCTTAAACACGCTCGGTTGACGGATTTTTCATTCCCGTTTAACCTAATAAGGATGAATCGCGGCTGTCCCGATCATCGGGTACTCGCTGCGATTCGTTTTTGTTGCAGCGCCTCCTCGGCTGGGAGGTCGTCCAATTGGTAGGACACCAGACTCTGACTCTGGGTATCCTGGTTCGAGTCCAGGCCTCCCAGCCAAATAATCCTGAAAGTATCGAGAGCTAGTAGTTCTTCGCGGTCCTGAGTGCGATTCCCCACGAATTTCGGGAAGGTCAACGTCCTGATAGTCCTGTCCAAACATTACTGATTTATAGTAAGGTAGCTCTCACTTCGGAGGTGCTGTCTTGAATCGCAAAACAATTATCGCCTGTTCTTTGCTTGTTCTAGCTTTGTCTGTGATTGTCCTAATGAAATCTTATGCGCAGCCGGCTTCCGCGGAACAAGAGATCCGCGATTTCGAAAAGCGCGCCAACGCTGCTTACGAAGCCAACGACCTTGCCAAGTATTTTTCTTTTTACGCGGATGATTTCACCCAATATTTGCCCGAGGGGCGCACCGATCTCCCCGCCTACAAGAAGGAATGGACCGACTACATTGGACAAGGGAATCGCGTCGAAAAGGTTGAGCTGAGCGACATGCAGGTGCAGATTGGCCCGAGCGGTGACTCCGCTGTGGCGAGCTACATTCTTCACGTGCGAACCAAGCTTAAAGACGGAAAAATCACCGAAGAAGACAACCAGGAGTCCGATGTCCTCTTCAAACGAAATGGACAGTGGAAAGTGGTTTTCCTCCACTATTCAGCAGCGCCGAAACAGGACGCACACTAGGTTTCCAATCCCGGGGCCCGAAAATGAGCAAAAGCCGTGACAAAGAACTCGGAATGGACCGTTCGATCACGCGCCGCGATTTTTTGAACGGCGTGGCTGTGACCGTGGGTACGGCCACCAGCAGCATGCTTCCAAGCCTTGCTTTTGCTGACACGGATATTGCTCCGCAAGACAAGCCCGGCTACTACCCGCCGATCCTCACCGGAATGCGTGGCAGCCATCCTGGCTCGTTCGAAGGCGCCCACAAGCTGCGCGATGGCATTTTCTGGAAATCCGCGGGCAAACCAAACGACACGGGAGAATCGTACGACCTTGTCATCGTCGGCGGAGGAATCAGCGGCCTCGCTGCCGCTCATTTTTGGCGCAAACAAAAGCCAGATGCACGCATCCTTATTCTCGACAATCACGATGATTTCGGCGGCCACGCCAAACGCAACGAGTTTCATCCTGAGGGGCGCCCGAGTGGAAGAATGCTTCTCTGCAACGGCGGGACTTGGGCCATCGAATCGCCGGTTCCTTACAGCAAAGTTGCGCGCGGACTGATGGACGAACTTGGAATCGATCCGAGCGCTCTCGCCGCGAAATGCAATGTCCGGGGACTGTACAAGGGCCTTACGAGCGGAATTTTCCTGAACAAAGAAACCTTCGGTGCGGACTTCCTTGTAAAGGGCGCCCCATCCGGAATGTTTCCTGGAGAGATCGACAACCAGGCCGGAAACAACCTGGAAGGCTCCCCGCTCGCGCCTGAAGTCCGCAAGGACATGATTCGCCTCGAAAGCACGACTGAAGATTTCCTTCCGGGCCTCACTTCCGACGAAAAAAAAGATCGCCTGACGCACATCAGTTACAAGGATTTTCTCCTCAAGATTGTCAAAGTAAATCCCAAGGTCATTCCCATTTATCAGACGCGTACTCATTCGCTCTTCGGCGTTGGAATTGACGCCGTCAATGCTCTGGACTGCTGGGCGCTTGGGTTCCCCGGTTTTAAGGGGCTCAAACTTTCGCCTGGTCCGCACCCCCGAATGGGCTATACCCCGAAAGGTTACGCAAACCCTCCCAAAGACTACGAATTTCATTTTCCCGATGGCAATGCCACCATTGCGCGCCTTCTGGTTCGCCGTTTAGTCCCTACATCCACTCCAGGAAGCACGGCCGAGGATATTGTCACCGCGAAAGTTGACTACGCGCAGCTCGACAGACAGGATTCTCCCGTCCGAATCCGGTTGAGCAGCATTGTCGTCGGGGCAAAGCATCTCGGCGATTTGGCCACTGCGAACGAAGTCCAAGTCGCTTATCTCCGCAGCGGGAAACTCTACTCCGTGCGAGGCAAGTCTGTGGTCATGGCCTGTTGGAACATGATGATTCCATATCTCTGCCCCGAGCTGCCCGACAAGCAAAAAGAAGCGCTTCACTATGGCGCAAAGGTACCGCTCGTTTATACAAACGTGCAGATCAAGAATTGGCAGGCGTTCGAGAAGCTCGGCATACGAAGCGCTTCTTGTCCCGGGATGTATCACTCCCAGCTTGGACTCGATGTGCCGATAGATATCGGCGATTACAAATTTCCCAAAACGCCAGAGGACCCCATGGTTGTCCGCATGGAACGCACGCCGTGTATGCCGGGCATGTCCGAGCGCGATCAGCATCGTGTGGGCCGAGCCGACCTGCTCTCCACATCCTTTGAAACCTTCGAGCGCAACATTCGCGAACAACTTAACCGCGTTCTCGGGCCAGGCGGCTTTGATTCCGCACGCGATATCGAAGCCATTACCGTGAATCGCTGGCCGCACGGCTACGCATACGAATACAACTATCTTTTCGATCCCGAATGGCCGGCAGGACAAAGTCCCGCGGAAATCGCGCGCAAGCCTTTCGGCCGCATCGCCATTGCCAATTCCGACGCTGCTGCCGCTGCGTATACCGACACTGCGATGGACCAGGCGTATCGCGCTGTACAGGAGCTTCTAACTGCCTGACGAGCACAATCCGAAACGCGACCGCGAACTTGGCATGGATCGCGCTATCACCCGCCGCGATTTTCTCAACGGCGCCGCCATGGCGATTGGCTCAACGGCTATTCCGTCCCGCGCATTTCCACAATCGGCAATGTCGCGCGAAAAGCAGAACGCGCCCGGTTATAATCCACCGGTTGTCACTGGCCTCCGCGGCAGCCATCCCGGATCTTTCGAAATCGCGCACAGTCTGCGCGACGGAACCTTCTGGCCAAGCGCTGGAAACCCTGTCGACACAGGCGAGCACTACGATCTGATTGTAGTCGGCGCCGGCATTAGCGGTCTCTCGGCCGCCCATTTCTTTCGCGATCGCTTTGGTTCCAATGCGCGAATCCTAATCCTCGAAAATCACGACGATTTTGGCGGCCATGCCAAACGCAACGAATTTCATCTAAGCGGGAAATTGCAGCTTCTCAATGGCGGCACCATGCTGATTGACAGCCCCACTGCCTACAGCAAGGAAGCCGCCGCGCTTGTCTCCAAACTCGGTATCGATCCGGTCGCCTTCGAGAAAAAATACCCGATTCACGATCTTTATTCTTCACTCGGACTCGGCTCGGGAGTCTTCTTCGACAAACAAACTTTCGGCCAAGACCGGCTTGTGGCGAATCTACCTGCCGAATGGGAAGAGCCCGCAAGCGACCGCGCGAAGTCAGCGCAATGGAACGAGTTTCTTTCGAAGTCTCCGCTCTCCGATTCCGTGAAGAAGGACATTCTTCGCATCGAAACCGCCGTCACCGACTATCTCTCCGGCCTTTCCTCCTCCGATAAGAAAACGCGCCTCTCCAAAGTCAGCTACAAAGACTTTCTACTTACCATTGCCAAAGTCGATCCCGCTGTCATTGCCTTCTATCAAACGCGCACCAATGGCGAGTGGGGAGTCGGCATTGACGCCGAACCTGCTCTTGATTGCTGGGCGCTCGGTCTTCCAGGCTTTCAAGGGATGAATCTCGAAGCCGGCCCCGCTTCGCGCATGAGTTACTCCGCAGCGGGTTACTCAACCGGCGGTTCGTCGCGCTTCCATTTCCCTGATGGCAACGCCACCATCGCGCGCCTGCTCGTCCGCGAGTTGATTCCTGACGCCGTCCCTGGTCACACTGCTGAAGACGTTGTCACCGCCCAGGTTGCCTATGACCGGCTTGATCGTGAAACGAACGGCACACGCATTCGCCTGAATAGCACAGTTGTCCGCGCAGAAAATACAGCATCTTCGCGGGGAGTCGTCGTCACCTACGCCGCTAACGGAAAAGTATTTACCGCACGAGCGAACTCTTGCGTCCTAGCCTGCTGGAATATGGCGATTCCGTATCTGTGCCCCGATCTTCCCGAAAAACAAAAGGAAGCACTGCATTACCTGGTCAAAGTTCCCTTGGTTTACACGAGCGTCGGCCTCAGAAATTGGAACGCCTTCAAAAAGCTTGGCATCCATTCCATCCAGTCGCCCGGCGCTTATTGGAACTCCGCAAGTCTCAACTGGCCCATAGACATCGGCGAATACAAAAGCCCGCGATCTCCCGACGAGCCAATTCTCGTTCACATGAGCCGCACGCCATGCAAACCCGGACTCCCGGCGCGCGAACAGCACAAGGCCGGTCGTATGGAGCTCCTCGTCACTTCATTCGAAACATTCGAGCGCAATATCCGTGATCAGCTCGTCCGTTCCCTTGCGGCTGGCGGTTTCGATCCCGTCCTTGACATTGAAGCCATAACCGTCAACCGCTGGCCGCATGGCTATGGCTACGAATACAATCCGCTCTTCGATCCGGATTGGCCCGCAGGCCAGGCTCCTCACGAACTCGGCCGTAGACCCCACGGCCGCATCACAATTGCAAACTCTGATTCCGGGGCGACCGCATACACTGACGTTGCGATTGACCAGGCCTTCCGAGCTGTCGAAGAATTGCATGGCTCTACTTCGTAATCCCTACGCAATCCGCCAGCACGCATTGCTCCGGGTTGCGGGCCCCGCTTAAGGAACTATTCCATGCGCAGTTCTTGCCAGAAATTGCGCTTCCAGCCAGACTGGCAACACCAACTCAATTGAGGCTGACTCATGCCCCGACTCCAAACTACCGAAGACCGCCGCCTTGAGCAAAATCGCACCAGAAAAGACTATTGGAAGCGTTGGGGCCCGTATCTTTCCGAGCGACAGTGGGGAACTGTCCGCGAAGATTACAGTCCGGGAGGCACCGCCTGGGAATTCTTCCCGCACGACCACGCGCGTTCCCGCGCTTATCGCTGGGGAGAAGATGGTATCGCAGGCATCAGCGACCGCCATCAGATGATCTGTTTCGCGCTGGCCCTTTGGAATGGCCGCGACCCGATTCTGAAGGAACGCATGTTCGGCCTCACCGGCAACGAAGGCAATCACGGCGAAGACGTGAAGGAGTATTACTTCTACCTCGACTCAACGCCGACGCACAGCTACATGAAGTATCTGTACAAGTACCCCCAGGCCGAGTATCCATACGCCTGGCTCGTGGAAGAGAACAAGCGTCGCGGACGCGAGAATCCTGAGTTTGAACTCCTCGATACCGGCGTCTTCAACGAAAATCGCTACTTCGATGTTTTCGTCGAATACGCAAAGGCAGACGACGAAGACATCTTCATTCGCATCACTGCGCACAATCGAGGACCGGAAGCGGCCCCGCTACATCTGCTGCCCACGCTTTGGTTCCGCAACACCTGGTCCTGGGGCAAGGATCTTCGCCGCCCGGTCGTTCGAAAAGCCGCCGACGTTCCCGGCAGCCTATGCGCTGAACTGCAACATTGGCAATACGGAAAACGCTGGCTGCTCTGCGCCGGTCAACCCGAACTTCTTTTTACGGAAAACGAAACCAACAACGCCCGGCTATTCAATTCGAAAAATCGCACGCCTTACGTGAAAGACGCATTTCACGAGTACATCATTCGCGGAAACAAAGGCGCCGTGAATCCCGCGCTGTCCGGCACGAAAATGGCCGCACACTATTCCATGAGCGTCGGCGCCGGAAAGTCTGTCATTGTCAAGCTTCGTCTCACGGACATAGAACCCCTCGGCGGCATGGACACCGATTCTTCCATGGTGGGGATTATTACGTCGCCCGGGCACCAGGAGCGCCAAGTGGACGTTCCCGGCACCAATGATTTCGACAAAGGATTTGACGGGCTATTTGCCGCGCGTATCAAGGAAGCCGATGAGTTTTACGAATCCCGCATTCCCTCTGATCTTTCCCCCGACGCAAGAAACGTAATGCGTCAGTCTTACGGCGGCATGTTGTGGTCAAAGCAGTTCTATCATTTCGACGTTCAAACATGGCTTGATGGCGATCCAGCAGGCCCCGCACCGCCGCCCGAGCGCAAGAAAGGCCGCGACAAGGAATGGACGCACCTTTACAACGACGACATTATTTCCATGCCGGACAAATGGGAATATCCCTGGTACGCCTCATGGGACCTCGCGTTCCACTGCATTACGCTCGCTCTCGTTGATCCCGATTTCGCAAAGGAGCAGCTCATCCTTTTCCTGCGCGAATGGTATATGCACCCGAACGGCCAACTGCCTGCCTACGAATGGGCGTTCGGCGACGTGAATCCGCCGGTTCACGCGTGGGCCGCGTGGCGCGTCTACAAAATCGAACGGCGCGTTCGCGGCGTTGCAGACCGCGGCTTTCTCGAAAAAGTGTTTCACAAGCTTCTTCTCAACTTTACATGGTGGGTCAATCGCAAAGATCCGGATGGCGCCAATATCTTCGAGGGCGGTTTCCTCGGTCTGGATAACATTGGTGTTTTCGATCGCTCCGCTCCGTTGCCCACGGGCGGACACCTCGAACAATCCGACGGCACAAGTTGGATGGGCATGTTTTGCTTGAATATGCTCGCCATCGCGCTGGAACTCGCAAAAGAAGATCCCGCATACGAAGACGTCGCCAGTAAATTCTTTGAGCACTTTGTACACATCGCTCACGCCATAAACGACTTCGGCACTGACGGCGTCTCCCTATGGGACGAAGAAGATGGTTTTTACTATGACCTGCTCCATCTCCCGAGCGGGGAAGAGCACTACCTGAAAGTTCGTTCCATGGTCGGCCTGATTCCTCTTTTCGCCGTTGAAACGCTCGAACCGGAAATCGTAGATCGCCTCCCAGGCTTCAAACGTCGTATGCAATGGTTTATCGACAATCATCCTGACGTCCCTGAGCACATTGAAATGACCCAGCGCTCTGCGCGCGGCATGCGCCGCTTGCTCTCACTCGTGAACCGCAAACATCTAAAGCGTATTCTGTCTCGAATGTTGGATGAAACTGAATTTTTCTCCGATTTTGGCATCCGCGCCCTCTCGCGCTTCCACAACGAACATCCTTATCAGGTCTACGTTAACGGCCGTGTCAATCAGGTGGACTATGAGCCGGCCGAATCAACGACCGGCCTTTTCGGCGGCAATTCAAACTGGCGCGGCCCTATTTGGTTTCCCGTGAATTACCTGCTCATCGAATCGCTGCAGAAATTCCATCATTACTACGGCGAAGACTTCAAAGTTCCGTGCCCGGCGCATTCCGAGAATCAGGCGGATCTTTGGCAGGTCTCCCGTGAAATTTCAAAACGCCTTGGTCGCATTTTCTTGCGTGGCAAGGACGGCAAGCGCCCAGTCGCAGGCGGCATCGAACAATTTCAGAACGATCCGCACTGGCGGGACTTGATTCTTTTCCACGAATACTTTCACGGAGACAACGGCGCGGGCCTGGGCGCAAACCATCAGACCGGATGGACAGGCCTCGTCGCAAAACTCTTAGAGCAAAGCGGTGAGTGAAGACTCGCAATTTGTTATTCGGCCCGCAACTCTTGCCGACGAGCCGTATCTGCTTTCCATGATGCGACAGTTGGTCGAGCAGGAGCCCAACCAGGGAGTCTTCCGCGAAACTTTGGTTTGCAAGACGCTTCATTATTTGTTCAATCATCCCGAGCGTGGCCGTATCTGGACGCTTGCGTTTTCTGCCAAGCCGGTTGGATACATGGTTCTCACGCTTGGCTTTAGTTTTGAATTTCACGGCACCGATGCGTTCATTGATGAACTCTACATCGCGCCGGCATTTCGCCGTCGCGGCTTCGGAATGAGAGCCGTAGAGCATTTGGAAACCGAAGCCAAGATGCTGGGTGTAAACGCCCTGCATCTGGAAGTGGACAGAGGCAACGACGCTGCGTTCGGACTCTATCGCCGCACCGGGTTCAAAGATCACAATAGGTTTCTAATGACAAAGTGGCTGCAACAACCGGAATAATCAAGATTTGCAGGCTTCAGTCGCAAGGCGAACGAAGGCTTCGTGAATATCGGCGCAAAACCAACAATCAAGTTTGACCGCGGCATCTGCAACGACTTCTCTGCCGCTTCCTCTCGCGAATGGCTTGTCACCAATGGTATCGGTGGTTACGCCTCGGGAACTGTAGCGGGATGCTCCACTCGCCGCTACCACGGCATTCTTCTTGCAGCTCTCAAGCCGCCCGTCGGGCGCACACAACTTGTTGGCGCGCTCGACGAAGCTATCAACTGCACAGGAACATGTTACGAACTTTCCGCGCACGAATGGGCTAGCGGAGCGCTAGCTCCGCAGGGTTTTCGGTTCATCGAAAGTTTTCACTTGGAAGGGACGATTCCTACTTGGGTTTATGCGCTCGGCGATGCGCGTCTCCAAAAACAGATCTGGATGCGTCAGGGAGAAAATACGACGTACATTCGCTACACGCTTCTGGCCACATCCTCGCCCATTCAGTTTCAGGCGAAGGCCCTTGTAAACTACCGTGACTTCCATGGTTCCACTCACGCTGGAGATTGGCGAATGCGTGTTGAACCAGTCGCGCATGGTGTTCGCGTCATCGCATACGATGGCGCTGTTCCGTTCTACCTGAAAAGTGTCGAAGCTTCGGCCCTGCCGCAACACATCTGGTACCACGATTGTTTCTTCAGACTCGAACGAGAACGAGGCCTCGACGATCATGAAGATCATCTTTTCACGGGTCAATTTAGCGCATCGCTGGAAGCGGGCAACTCCCTGACGTTCGTCTTTACCACAAAGGAGGGCGCAATTCTTGACGGTGAATTTGCCTTAGCGGAACAGAAATCTCGCGAAGCCGGCCTGCTCGATTTGGCCGCTAAATCTTTTGCTGCTGCTGATGCGGATTCGTTCGCCGGTCTTCCAGGCCAGCTCATTCTCGCCGCAGACCAATTCAACGTGCACCGCCCTCTTCCAAACGATCCACATGGTCATAGCATCATCGCCGGCTATCACTGGTTCGGAGATTGGGGCCGCGACACAATGATTTCTCTCCCCGGCCTCTTGCTTACCTCAGGCCGCACGGACCTTGCGCGCGACATCCTGCTGGCGTTCGCGCAATTCGTGGACGGTGGCATGCTCCCCAACAATTTCCCCGACTCCGGCGGCCCGCCCGAATACAACACGATTGATGCTGCTCTCTGGTATTTCGAGGCCACGCGTCAATACATCGAAGAAACTCACGATCTCAGGGCCCTCAAAGAGCTTTTTCCCATTCTCAACGGAATCATCGAAGCTCATGTCGCCGGAACGCGCTACAACATTCACGCAGACCCCGAAGATGGTCTTCTCTACGGTGGTGGCCCTGGTGTTCAACTCACCTGGATGGACGCAAAAGTCGGCGACTGGGTCGTTACACCGCGAACTGGGAAGCCTGTCGAAATTAATGCGCTCTGGATCAATGCGCTTGAGACCACGGCACAATTCGCGCGCACACTGAGGCTTCCCGCCACACGTTTCGAAACGCTTGCTGCTGTTGCAAAATCCAGCTTTCAGAAGTTCTGGAATCAAGACCACAACTGCCTTTACGACGTGATCGATTCTCCGGGAATTGGCAACGATGCCTCGCTGCGCCCAAATCAAATACTTGCCGTCTCGCTTCCGGTCAGTCCACTCACGCAGGAACAACAAGAATCCGTGGTTAACGTCTGTGAAAGGGAATTGCTTACTCCCGTCGGCCTGCGCAGCCTTTGCCGACTAGATTCCCGCTACGTCGCTCACTATTGCGGTGGCCCGCGCGAACGAGACGCTGCTTACCACCAGGGAACTGTTTGGGGCTGGCTCCTCGGCCCATTTGCCCTAGCGCATTTCCGCGTGTACCAGGACAAATCGCAAGCCCGCCGCTTTCTCGAATCGCAGGCCAAGGCTATTTCCAGCTACGGTCTTGGCACCTTGGCGGAAATTTATGACGCCGATGCACCATACAAGCCCACGGGGTGTATTGCACAAGCTTGGACCGTAGCCGAACTCCTCCGCGCCTGGAAGCTGCTTTCCTAGAGTTTCTGTCTTTCTACTCTGTCTGCGGGAAATACGTTGAGCTACTTCTTCTCGTACAGCTCAATCAAAACCTTTTCATTCTCTGGCGTTGTCACCAGAAAAAAGTTCACTCGCGTTCCATCTGCGCCCGCCCGTGTCTCCGGATAAACTGCTTTCACGCCAAATTTCTCCCGCAGTATCGCCGTGGCCCGGTCCACATCTTTGCAAAAAAACTCCACCTGCTGAATTCCTTCGCCTGCTCGCGCTAGATATCGTGCAATCGCTCCGCCGCCCTCCGGCGCTTTTGATGTCAGAACGTCCAACGCTATTCCCGTGAAATGCAGTTCAAACTCTTCCGCATCCTGATCTGGAGGCACATTTGCCAGCCTGGGGCTGCCGTTCGCCGCTCGGATTTTTTCGAACGTGCACGGTGAGACCGCAATTCCGACCGTAATCGCGGGATCCGGTCCAATCAGGGCTCCTAAGTCGGCGTCCTTCATCCAAGCGCGCGCCGCGCGTCGAGCGAGTACTGCCCCGGCCACGAATATCTCCTCCGCTGCGGCATCTCTCTCTGCATGGACGGTCGAAGCCAGCGCCCCGATCTGTTTCTGTAGTCCCATAGTGTTCGGAGCTCGGTTCTAGAAAAACATGCTTACGCTATTTTTTTCGGTTTTGCCACCAGGGAAGCAACGGTTGCGACCCCCAATATCCCTATCACAATCCCTAGCGACCAGAGTACAGAGATATGTAGCCACGGCTCAATCAACATCTTTGCGCCGACAAACGCCAGAACGGCCGCCAGCCCATACTTGATATAAGTCAGCCTGTCCAGCACGCCGGCCAGGAGGAAATAAAGCGTTCGCAACCCCAGAATCGCGAATACGTTGGACGTGTAAACCACGAACGCATCCCGCGTGATGCCGAACACGGCTGGTATCGAATCCACTGCAAAAGTCACATCCGTCACTTCCACCACCAATAGGACTAGAAACAGAGGCGTTGCATAAAGCACCCCATTTTCGCGCACAAAAAATTTTTCTCCGGAAAATGTCTTCGTCATGCGCAGGTGGTTTGCAAGGAATCGCACAATAGCGTTCTTCTCCGGATGCGTCTCGCCCTCTCCGGCCACCACCATATGAATCGCTGCGTAAATCAAAAACGCGCCAAACACGTACAGGATCCACGCAAACCGTTCGATCAGCGCCGCCCCAGCCGCGATCATTGCACCGCGCATGATCAGCGCGCCCAGGATCCCCCACGCCAGCACGCGGTGCTGAAATTCCGGCCGCACACCGAACCTCCGGAACAGCACCAGAAATACGAACAGATTGTCCACGCTGAGCGATTTTTCAATCAGGTAACCGGTGGAAAATTCCAGCGCCTTTTGCGTTCCATAGAAATGGTAAACGCCAACCGCGAACACCACTGCGGCGCCGATCCAAATCGCGCTCCAAAGCAGCGCTTCGCGCATTCCGATCTTGTGCGCCTTCCGGTGAAACACACCCAGATCCAGCGCCACGGCAATCAGCACAAAAATGTTGAATTCAATCCAATGCAGAGGTGAGTTCATCGCTCCGTCTGATCTTGCTGAGCACTTGTTTTCCGGCTTGCCTGCGAAGCGGGCCTGGACCGTTTCGCAACTCTAGTTTAATGCATCCGGTGTTCGGTTTACTTGAACTTGGCCGTCTCCGTGGAATTAAGGTTGGTCAGCTCGATCCGTGCCGTTTGTCCCGCCTCGATGGTCACGGGCAAATCCCATTTCAGCCGGGAATCGCCCGCGCCTGCTTCCAGATCGAGCGTGCTCAGCCAATAATTCCCCGCCGGCAGTTTCCCCACTCTTGCCTGCCCATCCAGATTCGTGTCCACTTTCGCCGCAAGATATTTCGTCTGCGCCAACATCGGCGCTTGCTGATTCACCCGCTTTTTGAAATTGTTCTGTGTTTCCGCCCACTTTTTCGCCGGATTGATGCTGTCCAATTCCAGCTCCATTCCCGCCACGGATTCCGGGTGCGCTTGAGCATATTTCTTTAGAGCGGCCAGATATTCCTGGCG
This sequence comes from Acidobacteriota bacterium, assembly GCA_018268785.1. GTDB lineage: Bacteria > Acidobacteriota > Terriglobia > Acidiferrales > UBA7541 > Acidiferrum. Next base: position 31,450 of record JAFDVY010000019.1, read on the forward strand.
CCCCTTTTCATATTTTTCCGGATGGTCCGTCTTGTCCGAATCCTTGTACTTCGGCTTTGGAATTCCGTTTGCCACGCCGCCACTGTTCGAGCGTTGATAGGCAACCAGGAATTCCGGTACGTGAATAATATCTTCCGCGGTGATCTGCTTGTCGGTACCCGGCATGGTCAGGTCCAGCGTATCGTGACCTTTCAACCACTCGCGCAATTCCGACGAAAGCTTCAGCCCGTCAATGAATTTGCCGCGGTCCGGCGCTCCGTTCGCCTCTTCGATTTCGTGTCTGATATCCTCGAAGCTTTTTGTGAGCACGTAAAAAGTAAAATCGCGCACCGGCTCCGGTTTTGCCGCCGTTGGACTGACATACGCCGAAAACTCCAGCGCACCCGCCGTGTTTGAACTCTGCGCTTGTGCACCCCACGCAAATGCCGCGCACGCCGCTACTGCCAACATCAAAACTCGGTTTGCTTTTCTCATGAGATTGATCGTAGCAGCTTCCGCGCACACTTCCGCGCGCCTATTGAGGAACAAATTCGTATCTGCCATCCTGGCCGACCCTCACCGCCGCCAGCCTGTGCTCCTTCTCGAACACGCCATGCCGCGCACGTCGCAATTGCTGCAAAAGCAATTCGTGCGAGTTTCATCTTAAAACAGCCGGTACGTGGTCTCCACCGTTACCCATGTCGCGATTGGATTTCGTGTTGAGTCCCGTGCCGGTTCAAACCTCCACGTCCTCACGGTTTCCATCGCGCGCTCATCCAATCCAAGCCCCAGCCCCTTCACGATTTTAACGCGTCCGACTCGCCCGTCCTCGCGCACTAACGCTTCCAGTGTTACGCTCCCTTGCAGTTTTTCCTTTCGGGCTTCGTCCGTATACTCGGGATCAGGGCAATAAACGCATCTCACGTCATACGCCCCGTGCCTCGGTATCCCATCTTCGTTGCTCTGGCCCTCGCCATTCTTGTCGCCATTTCCTATCGTGTTCCCATGGCCGTTGTTTCCTATTCCGTCGTTTTTCCCTGGACCATTTGAATCGTTGCGTTCTTTCGAGCTTGGCAATCCAACTTGAGCAACATGCGGATCGTTTGCACGTGGATCAAATACCGTAGGCTCCACAGGCAAAACATGATCTTGCCGGTCTGGCACGCGTGGGTGCAACAAGACGATTTGTGCCCGCGCAGCGAAATCTCCGGTCCGTGGCGGCTTCTCACCTAAGTAGCCGCCTGATCCCTCCTTGCCGCCAGGTTTGTCGGCCATGTGTGCAAAGTTCGGAACCCACGGGAGTATCTTGCCGTGCGGCGATAAATCATTTTTTTGTGGCCCGTCGATATGTAGTACTCGCCCAGATAGCAGCAATCCCCCAATCACCACGGCATGCACTAACAGAGACACCGCCTGCCGCTTTCTGGTTCCCGGCTCCGGCCGGGCATCCAGCAAATTGAACGCACCGCCTCCGTGCGCCAACGCAGCAGATCCACGCAGAGCGTAGAACGTCCGCGCATTCTCCCGCACCCGCCCCAGCCAGTGCTCTTCAGTCTTATTGTGAAATGTATTCTCGAAAATTTTCTGCAGTCGCACCCAAACGGGATTGCCCATAACGCGGCTCCTTTTCCAAATAGACATTTGGTCCCTGCGAGCCGTTGCCGCCAAAACAAAAGCGGCTCACGTTGCCAACTGTGAGCCGCTCAATTCAATTTTGGTTGCTTGCTATTTTCTTGAGGGCTTCCCTAGAACAGCCGGAAGCTCACTTCAATCGGCACCGAAGTCCGAACCGGTTTTCCGTTCGGCCCCATCGCGGCCTTGCAGCGCCAAGTCCGCACCGTCTCAATCGTCTTTTCGTCCAACCCAAGCCCTGGGCTCTTCGCTACGCGCAAATTCGTAACGCGATCATCCGTCTCGATAATCGCTTCCACCACCACGATGCCCTGGTACTTTGCCTTCCGCGCTTCCTCCGAGTACGGTGGGTCAGGATGGTAGTAGCACGTCGGCACTCCAACACCATTCACGCCCGCGCGAAATGCGCCGCCGCCCGTTCCACCGCCTTCGCCCGGTCCAAGTCCGCCGCCCGTTCCGCTTCCAATACCCGTTCCATTTCCATGTCCTAGCGAGTCGGAGTTTCCATTGGCAAGCGGATCGCCAAACGTCGGCATGTTTGGGCTGGCAATTTTCAAATCCGGCGGCCCGAGCAGGGAAGGATCCATCGCCAACTTCGGGTCCGGATTCACCGGCCTTACCTGTGGCGGAGTGAACTGCGTCATCTTGAACTTTGGCAATTTGCCTTTGTTCACTGGCGTCAGCGTATGATCGTTCGCACCACCACCGCCGCCGGCCTTATTCGCGCCAGCCGGCAGCTTTGAAACGTAGTCCGAAATATCGAGAGGCGTAACGTTCGCGTCCTTCCCCACGGCTTGTGTTGGGGGGGTAATCCTCAAGATCAGGGCCGCAATGATCAAAGCGAACACCCCAGCGTGTACCCCGATGGACGCGATCTGAGTCCATCCGAAATTCTCCCGCTTCGACCAGATTTCTTTTACTTTGACAGGCTTGACTGCGAATGGCAGCGGTGCTTGTTTTTCCGGGAAGAACAAATCTTTGATGCGTTCGCCGAAGCCGCCAAAGCTGGCATCCCAGCGATTCGCCAGTTGCCCGCGGGACGAGCCTTTCGGCACGGGTTTCGACGAAAAAAAATCCTTCAAATTGTTCCAGAATCCGCCGCCATACTCTTCCGGCATCAAAGGCGAATGATAATCGCCGCGTATTTTTATGGGTCGCTCAAACAGGAATTGCCTTACGTTTGACCAGAAATCGTCCGGCATTAGGATTTCTGGACGGCCGAACTTCGGCACCGCATTGGCAGGTACGGGAGCCGCCGCTTGCGAAGCCGCATTAGGATTCTTCGGAATCGCGTCGTCTGGTACTAGCTTTAGGTCGAATCCCGCCACGTGTTTCACCTTCTGTTTAGACGCAATAACTCCAGTTCGGTATCAATCCGTTACGATGTCCGCGGGCCCGGGATTGGTTGCACGCTCGCGACGGCTGACACCGCTCAGTCCTCTATTGTAACATACGTAGTTACACCGCTTTTCGATGTTTCCCGCCGACTTTACGGGGAAAACAACTGTGTAAAAGGGGATTCGCTCTCGCTCTGCTATGGCTGAACCACTCGAACTCAAAAAGACCCTCAATCTCCCAAAGACTGACTTTCCCATGAAAGCCAGCTTGCCGCAGAACGAGCCAAAACAGCTCGCTGCCTGGCAGGACGCCAATCTCTACGAATCCATCCTCACCGCTCGCCAGGGAAAGCCGCTGTTCGTTCTGCACGATGGCCCGCCCTATCCAACTGGCACGATCCACCTCGGCACGGGCCTCAACAAAATCCTCAAAGACCTGATCGTCAAGACCAAATCCATGGCGGGCCACTACGCCCCTTTCGTCCCTGGCTGGGATTGCCACGGCCTGCCCATCGAGACACAGGTCGAAAAAGAACTTGGCGGCAAAGGCAAAGTCCCGCCCGCGGAGTTTCGTCGCCTTTGCCGCGAATTTGCCACCCGATATGTCGAGCAGCACAAGCGCGACTTTAAACGTCTGGGCGTTTTCGGCCGTTGGAACGACCCGTACCTCACGATGAGCCACGAGTACGAGGCCACCATCGCCAATGCCTTCCTCGACTTCATTGAAAAGGGCTACGTCTACCGTGGCCGTAAGCCGGTCTATTGGTGCATCTACGATTCGACTGCACTTGCCGAAGCCGAAGTCGAATATGAAGATCACTCAAGCCCCAGCATCTGGGTGAAGTTCGCCCTTGTTGGCGGCGCCAGCGGCGATGCCGCAAAGCTCGGGTCCGATGTTTCCGCCGTTATCTGGACCACGACTCCTTGGACGATCCCGCACAACCGCGCGCTCGCCTTTCATCCCGATTTTGAATACGCCATCGTTGAAACGGAAAAGGGCAAATTGCTTCTTGCCGCCGATCGCGTCGCCGCGCTGCAAGCGGAGTGCGACATCAGGGAAGCTCGCGTCCTCGCAAAATTCAAAGGGCATCATTTCGAGCACGCAAAATTCCAACATCCGTTCTTGCCACTGCAGGTTCCTGGCGTCCTCGCAACCTATGTCACGCTCGATCAAGGCACCGGCATAGTTCACACTGCTCCCGGCCACGGCGTCGACGACTTCAACACCGGTCAAAAGTACAATCTCGAAACTGCTGCTCCGCTCGACGATCGCGGCATCTACACCGAAGGCTTGCCCGAATACAAAGGCATAGACGTCTTCAAAGCCAATCCCATCATCGTCAAGCTTCTCGACGATCGCGGCGCGCTGCTCGGTCATCATCCCTACAAACACAGCTATCCGCACTGCTGGCGCTGTCACAACCCCGTCATCTTCCGCGCCACCGAACAATGGTTTATCAAGATGGACGCGGCAGGGAGCGGAGAATCAAAAACCTTCCGTGAAAAGGCGCTCGAACAAATTCACGGCGTGAAGTGGATCCCGTCCTGGGGCGAAGACCGCATGTACGAAATGATCGAGCATCGCCCCGATTGGTGCGTCTCCCGGCAGAGATTCTGGGGCACGCCCATCATTGTTTTTTATTGCGATGGCTGCGGCAAGCGCCTCGAAGATTTCAAAGCCTTGCGCAACGTCATTGAATGGTTCAAAAAAGAAGGCGCGGACGCCTGGTATAAACATTCAGCCGAGGAATTGCTGCCCGCCGGAACAAAGTGCTCTTGCGGCGAATCCAAATGGCGCAAGGAAAATGACATTCTCGACGTTTGGTTCGATTCCGGCTCGTCCAACCTGTCCGTCTTGAAAGGTGACGAATGGCCGGCCGATGTATATCTCGAGGGACCTGACCAGTATCGCGGCTGGTTCCATAGTTCTTTGCTTGTCGCAGTTGGCGTGAAAAATCGGTCGCCGTATAAAGGCGTCGTCACGCACGGGTGGACGCTCGATGAGCAAGGCCGCCCGATGTCCAAGTCCCTCGGCAACTCCATTGAGCCCAACGAAATCTGCGAAAAGTGGGGCGCCGACCTGCTTCGCTTGTGGGTTGCATCAGTTGAATACCAGGCCGATGTAAAGATGTCGGAGCGCGTCATGACGCAGCTCAGCGAAGCCTATCGCAAAATCCGCAACACGTTCCGCTTCGCTCTCGGCAATCTCAGCGACTTTGATCCTGCGAAAAACCTCGTCGCCAATGATCATCTCGAAGAGATGGATCGCTGGATGCTAGAACGCACCGCCGACCTCGTCAAGAAATGTCGCGAGTGGTACGCCAACTACGAATTTCACCGCGTTTACCACGCCATCCACGATTACTGCACCGTGGACCTCAGCGCGTTCTACTATGACGTCCTGAAAGACCGCCTTTACACCAAGGCTCCAAACAATCCCGCACGCCGCTCTGCCCAAACCGCCGTTTACAAGATCTCCAGCGCGCTCATCCGTCTCGCCGCTCCCATCCTCGTGTTCACCGCCGAGGAAATCTGGAGATATTTGCCAAAATCCACTGGCGCGCCATCTTCCGTGCACATCGATCTATTCCCGGAAGAGTCCGAACTTCGCACGGGCATCGCACCTGCACAAATCAACACTTGGGAGCTTCTAGCCAGAGTCCGCGCCGAAGTTCTCAAAGCTCTCGAAACCGCGCGCAACGAAAAGAAAATCAATTCCGGCCTCGAAGCAAAGGTTCTGCTTGGCGCCGATCTCGAATTAAAAGCCAAACTAAAAGCACATCTCGCGCAATTGCCGGGCCTCTTCATCGTTTCCCAGGTGGATTTTCTCAGCGCAGGCGCTGGCGACTTCAAATCCGAAGCCGTTCCGTCGCTCTCCGCCACCATCCAGAAAGCCGAAGGCGCCAAGTGCGACCGCTGCTGGAACTACTCCACCCACGTCGGCGAAAACACCCGCTACCCAACTATCTGCGAGCGTTGCTCCACTGCCCTCGCCGAAATCGAATCCATCGCTGATACTGCCACCTCCGCATGAGCATTCTGCCGAACTCTCTTAGTAGGGGCACGATACATCGTGCCCGTGCTTGGCAATGTCACCGCGTCTTGACCTCTTGGGGTATCCACCCATGACCAGGACCTTTCCCTCCCGCCTCCGCTGGCTATCTCTAACCCTCTTCATCGTCCTAGCCGACCGCACCACCAAAGCTCTCATCGAATCCCGCACTACGGAAGGCTGGCACCGCGAACTCATCCACAATTTCATGTATTTGGTTCACAGCAAGAACCCCGGAATTGCCTTCAGCGTGTTTGCCAACTCGCAATCGCCTTACCTCAAAACCGCCCTCATCACTCTCTCTCTCCTCTTCATTGCCGTCCTCGCTTGGCTCCTCATCACCAGCCAATCTGCCACTTGGCGCACCCTCGCCGGTCTCTCTCTCCTAATCGGCGGCGCCGCAGGCAATCTTACTGACCGCATCCTCCACGGTGCAGTCACTGACTTCTTCGAACTCTGGTTCGGCTCCTATCGCTATCCGGCCTTCAACGTCGCCGACTCCGCCATCACCGTTGGCGCTATCCTCGTTCTGCTCGATGTTCTCTTTGCTTCACAAAAGAAATCCTAGGTGGCATAGGCTTCAGCCTGTGCACATGCTGCCCGCGCCCAGATGAATTCAATGCACATCGTTCTTGCTTTCTTCTTTGCTAAACTGTCTGCACCGCATCCATGAACCCTCTCCAAGCCATCTCCTTAGCCCTCGGCGCCGGATTCTCCTCCGGCCTCAACCTCTACGCCACCATAGCCACGCTCGGTCTTCTCGAGCGCTTTCACGTCATCCATCTCCCCGAAAAACTCCACGTCCTCGCGCATCCCATCGTGCTGGGTTTTGCTATAGGTCTTTACATCCTCGAATTCCTCGCCGACAAGGTCCCCTATCTCGACACCGTTTGGGATTTTCTCCACACCTTTATCCGCCCGCCGGCCGCCGCAATCCTCGCATTTTCGGTCTCTGTAAATCTGGCCTCTGAATGGCGCTGGCTCGCCGCGCTCCTCGCCGGAGGTATCGCCCTCACTGCACACAGCACCAAAGCCAGCACGCGCGCCGCTGCCAACACCGTCCCTGAACCTTTTTCCAATTGGGGGCTCAGCATCGGCGAAGACCTGCTTGCCGTCTGGCTCACCTGGTTCACGACCGCCCATCCCATTCTCGCGATCGTGCTCGTCGTTCTTCTCTTAATCCTTTGCTTCTATCTGCTCTTCAAGCTCTTCCACTTCCTCCGCCGCGCCCTCCAAACTCTCTGATTTCAATTTGGACCGCGCGTCAAACTCAGCAATGGGCATCCAGACCGCAGTGGCCCGGCTTTTTCTTGCGGGCAGTGTGCACGCCGGGCCGCGCAGCGGAGGAATCTCTCTTCGACCGATCTATCAAGCAAACCTACTTCGTATACTTATCCACCCAATCCAAAAACGTTTTATACCAAAACTGGCTGTTCAGCGGTTTCAATACCCAATGTCCCTCATCCGGAAAAATTACCAGCTTTGATGGCACTCCCTGCCGTTGCAGCGCGCTGAAAAATTCCAAAGACTGCGTGTACGGCACGCGGTAATCCCGCTCCCCGCCTATCACCAATGTCGGCGTCTTGTATTTTCCCAGCGCTGCCGCATACGTCAGCGGGGCCCACTTCTTGTAATTCTCCGGCGCACTCCACGGCGTCCCTTGCATGTCGTGCTCTTCAAACCACAACTCTTCCGTCGCATACATCGAATTCTTATCCCAAATGCCTGCATGACTCACGATCGCCTTGAACCGGTCTGTATGCGTCGCAATCCAGTCCGCCATGTACCCGCCATACGACCCACCCGCCGCCGCCATCCGCTTTCCGTCAATAAATGGATATTTCGCCAGCGCAGAGTCCACGCCCTTCATCACATCCACATACGCTTTTCCACCCCAATCATTCGTAATCTCATCCGTGAATTTCTGCCCGTATCCAGTCGACCCGCGCCGGTTGATCATCAGCGTCACGTAACCCGCGCCTGAAAACACCTCCGCGTTCCACCGGTAGCCCCACGAATCGCCCCACATCGTTTGCGGCCCTCCGTGCAGCAGCACCAGTAGCGGATATTTCTTCGCCGCATCAAAATGCGGGGGCCTGATCAACATCGCCTGCACTTTCGTTGCCTCTGCGCCTTCAAACCAGAATTTCTCCGGCGCATTCATCTCCAGCTTCGCCAGCGCTGCATCGTTTTGATGCGTCACCTGCTTCAGTCCCGTTCCATCGCTGGCCGCCGTAAACACCTCCGAAGGCGTCGTCAAACTTGTTCGCGTAAATACAAATGTCTTTCCATCCGCGCTCATCGAAACCGCGCCGTTGAATCCATCGATCAATTTCTTAGGGACCGCTCCAACTTTCGGCGCCATTTCATAAATCGGCTCCAGCGTTTCGTTCTCCGCTCCAAAATAAATTTTCGAGCTGTCCGGTGCCCACGCCAGGTTCTCCGCGCTCCGGTCAAATGAATTCTCCGACAAGTTTTCGCTTTTTCCCGTCGCACGGTCATACAGCATCACGCGCCAGCGGTCCGATTCATATCCCGCGGTCAGCTGGGAGCGATACGCGATGTATTTTCCGTCGGGCGAATACACCGGATTCCCGTCAAATCCCGGCTGTGTCGTAATCCGCTTCGCCTCTCCTCCGCTTACTGGCACCACGAACAAGTCCCCATTGGTGCTCGTCGCCTCAACCTTGTCAGTAACAGCCGTAAAACAAATCTCCTTCGAATCCGGAGAAAAATTGATGTCGCTCGCCTCTCCCCGTTGGTCCGGCGGCACATCGTAGTTTGCGCCTTGCGTCAAATCCTTCGCAGTCTCGCTTCCGTCTGCTTGTCCCGATCCTTGAGGGAATGCGATCACAAACAAGTGCGACCGCTTCCCCTCGTTCCAGTGCGTCCAGTGCCGGTACAGCAGCGCTTCCGCCACATGCGCTTTCACTTTATTTTTTTCTTTCTCTTCATCCTTCTTTTTGTTGCACTCGTCGTCCTTGCACTCCGGGTACACGCCCGACGTGAACGCAATCATCTTCCCGTCCGGCGACCAGATCGCCAGATCCGCGCCCGTTGAAAGTTTCGTCAGTGGCTTTGCCTCGCCGCCATCCATCGACAGCAGGTACACTTGCGAATCCCCGCTTCGCGAAGAAATAAACGCGATCGTCCTCCCATCCGGCGACCACACCGGCGAAGAATCTTTTCCGCTCTGCGTCAACTGAATCGCGTCGCCACCGCTCGTCGCCACGAGCCAGATGTTGCTCGCATTGCGATTCGCCTCCATGTCCGGCACGGTCACCGTGTACGCCACCCATTTTCCATCCGGAGAAATCGCCGGCTCCGCGACGCGCTGTAGTTTGATCAAATCGTCAAACGTGATCGCATGCTTTCCCGCGTCCTGCGCGCCCGCGCCACTCGCCATCGCGCAAACCACGGCTACCATCGAAATTCGCTTCATCTTTTTCATGGATTCCCTTTGACCTGCACCCTATCTCGATCAACCGTTCCCACTCAATCTTCCGCCCAAAATACTGCCACGGTTACAGCCAACATCCAACAGTTGCATTGTCATCCTGAGCGCATCCAGGAAGATGCGCGAAGGACCTCATCTTTTACTTCACTCCAAAAGCCAGAGCCAAAGCGCCATTTTCCATTTTCACTTTTCCATCTTTCCAATCCCCACTCCCACCGCCCAAACATACCCATCCGCATCCGCCAGCATCACATCACGCCACCCGTGCGGAAAATCCCGCGCCTCCTGCACAATCTCCGTTCCAAATTTCTTCGCGCGCTCTTGCGCCGCATCCGGATCGATCCCCATCACCCGAATTTCCGTTCCAATCCCGCGTACCCGCACTTCTCGCACCCGCGCAAACAATGGATGCCGGTCATACGTATGATCCGCGTGCAGCATAAAATCCGTTCCGCCAATCACCAGCGCTGCGAAATCCTCATCCCAATACCGCACCGTAGCCTGCAACACATCCCGGTAAAACGGCAGTGCCTTCGCCACTTCCCGCACCAGCAAATTCACCGTAAACTTCGGCAGCCCCCGCCCATACTCGTCCGCCGGAATCCATCCGGTATTCGCATTCGCCTGCATCTCAACGCGCTCCTATTCTTTCTTAGACGCACCTGTCCCTCGTGCCCATCATCGTCTAGTCGGACACCTCTATCACTCCTGGTTTGTCTTCCAATGGGAAGGGAATCGCGTTCCATTTTGGCTGCCACTCGCCGACCAGTGAGCCACTGTCATTTCGAACGGAACAAGCCGACGCTTTTGCTCTTCCGATTCCTCCTGAGGAATCGGTCGGCTTGTGGATGTGAGAACTTCCTCTCATCGCGCGGGGTTTGCGCGATGAAATCTCTCTTCGATCTAAGCCATCACCACAAACGATCTAGAATTACCGAACTCTCCGCGTCCTCTGCGTTAGAAATACCCGCAATCTTCCTCACCTCACCGCTGGAGCCTTCGCCTTCACAATCTCTCCCAGCACGTCCGCCTTACCGGCAATCGCCTCCAGATGCGGATACCGCTCCCCCCCATGCCAATCCACTTTCACCGTCTGAAAGAACTCTTCATTCTCCACCAGCAACTCAATCGGCTCCTTCGAACCCTTCGCTGCCAGAATTGCTTCCCGCAAAATGTCCGGAGTCCATTTCCGCCCATTCACGGCGACCAGCTTCATCCCCGCAGCCAATCCCGCTTTCGCCGCCGGAGATCCCGCCACCACGTCCGCAATTTCGTCGGCATTGTCTCCACTGGGATAGTGCGCGCTGAACCCCAGCGAAAACTGCGTGTCAATCACGTGTTCCGCTTCCTCTTCCGACTTTTCATGTTCATTCATGGTCGAATTAAAAACAATCTTCCACCCGCTCCGCTCCAATCCCGCCAGCGGCGCTCCGGGTCCATGCGAACGAATTCGCTCCTCAAAAAACTGCTTCCAGTCATTCGGCGCAATCGCGTTCAACGCCGCCACCACATCGTCTAGCGTGTAGGGGATAAGCCGCGGCTCGCTTCCTTCGCCTCCATGAAACGCCCGCAAAAAATCATCCAGTGATTTCTTCCCGCCCGTCTTCTCGCGAATGAGCGTGTCTGCATCCAGCCAGATCAATTCGCTCTCTTCGTAGTAATCTACTGGCCGCCGCCACGACGTCCCCGCCACTCGCACGCCATATAAGAGCTGCGCCGAAATCGCCGTGTCCTCCAGATCGCGCCATGTTCGTCCGGGCCGGTCATTCAAAGTCGCAAACGTCGCCGCCAGATATTCCCGCAATCCCTCTGGCTTCCAGCCTCCGCTCCGAGCCGCCAGCACCACACCGTAGTATTGGGTCAGCCCTTCATAAATCCACAGTTGGTCGCTCTTCATCGGCTCTTGATAGTTCGGCGTCGCCAATCCCACCGGTCGCCGGAATTTTCCGTTCCACGAGTGAAAAAATTCATGCGGCAGCAAATCCATCTGTGTTTCCATCAAGTCCGCATCGTGCATCGTCCGTTCCGGCACCCGGTTGTCGCTCGATTCGTGATGCTCCAGCCCGTTTGGCTGCAAATGATCCGTTAGCGCCAGCAAAAAGTCGTAGTGCCGGTAATGCCGCGCGCCAAATAGAGCGCCCGTTTCTGCCACCAATTGCCGCAAGACTGTAATTTGTTCTTGTGGCACTTCCGCCATGGCCGCGCTGTCCGCCGCCGTATTCAGCCGGTGTGCTGGGATCTTCCCCGGCGAAAGATCGTACGTATTCATGTGCGAGCCCGTCAGTACCGGCGAATCCACCAGGGTCGTCAGCGAAACCGTCCCAAACTCAATTCCATCGCTCGATTCTTTGGTTACAGGAAGCGCCGTCGCATATTTCCACCCCGCCGGAATCC
>JAFDVY010000001.1 GCA_018268785.1 Acidobacteriota bacterium
TTTTCGGAGCTTCGATGGGGCAACCGGGGCGGCGTTCGAGTTCTTCGCCGGCAGTGCTTTGGCAGATGTCTCCGGGGCAGAGATTGTAGGTTTTTCCGGCAGTGCGAATGCGGATGGCGTACAGATACTTTCCGCCGAGAACTTCGACGCGCGTGATGATGCCGTCGCGCGGAGTAAAACATTCCTGCACGAGCGCGGTTTGATCCATTCCGAAGCTGAGGCGGTTTTCCTGGACCGCTTTCTTGAGCTGATCGGGAGAATCGAAACGTTCGATGCCAGCGCCGCTGCCGCCGATATTAGGTTTTACAACAAGCGGGTAGCCGATGGCTTCGGCTGCTGCCATGACCTGCGAAGCTTGGTTGACCACGCGGGCCTTTGGAAAGTCCAGGTCGAGTGATTTCAGATTTGTGAGCTGAATGGCTTTGGAGATTTCGTGGGCGAAAGCGCGGGAACCGTTGACGACGCGGACGCCTTTTTCTTCAAGGTGTTTTAAATAATTCAACGTGTAGAAGATGCCGTGGCCGTTGCCGCGCTGCCAGGCGGAAGGGCTCATGCGATTGAAGACAAGAGAGTATTCGGGTTCCGCGCTGGGATCGTATTGGTGATTACGGGCATCAACGCGAATCCAGTTGGCGTTGCGCGCATCGAGTTGATTGAAAAGTGGGACGAACCAGCTTTGCTGCTCGTAGTAAATGGCGATTGGCTTTTTGAGCGTTGCGGTTTGCGCGGTTACGGCCATAAATCCCCTAGTAACGAACTGAGCTTAATTGGATGCGATATCCCGTTAAAAGAGGCGACCAGTATATCGCCAGCTTTATTCCGGGGGGAGCAGGTCCGGGCGGTTGCGACGGGTCTTTTCCAGCGCTCGCTGGCGGCGCCATTTGGCGACTTCCGCGTGGTTGCCGCCGATGAGGACTTCGGGGACGGTCCAGCCGCGAAAGTCGGCGGGGCGGGTGTAGTGGGGAAAATCGAGAAGCGAACGGCTCGCAGCGAGGGCTCGATGAATTTGTGCGGCTTCGGATTTTTCGGCGCGTTCGAGCAGGCTGAAGGATTCGTTCTGGGAAGAAGCTTCGTTGCCGAGCGCGCCAGGGAGAAGGCGGGTGACGGCGTCGACGACAAGCGCGGCGGGGAGTTCGCCGCCACTGAGGACGAAATCGCCGATGGAAATTTCGTCCGTAGCGAGATGTTCGGCGACACGTTCGTCCACTCCTTCGTAACGGCCGCAGATGAAAACGAGGCGATCCTGCTGGGCGAAGCGGCGCGCGGCTTCCTGGTCAAAGCGTTTTCCAGCGGCAGAGAGAAGAATGATCGAAGTTCCTTCTTCGAGGGAGCGCTTTTGTGACGCGTCTCCTATGGAATGACCGAGCAGCGATTCGACGGCTTCAAAGAGTGGCTCGGGCTTGAGAACCATGCCTTCGCCGCCGCCAAAAGGGCGATCGTCCACGGTGCGATGACGGTCTTTCGTAAATTCGCGGAGATCCTGCACGTGAACTTGCACGATTCCGGCTTCCCGTGCGCGGCGAAGGATGCCGTGATTGAGTGGGCCTGCGAAAAACTCAGGAAAAATCGTGATGAGATCGAAGCGCATAGTATGGTGGAAACAGTTTAGCGAAACCACGGCGAAAGCGTGAAGGAAGGGCGAAGGAAATTCGGCACGAGAGGGCAGTATTGCAGTTGCGCCGGAACCAAGTGACTACTGGCTCTAAGTCCTTAAACAATTTGGCGAAACAAAACCCAATGAAACTGGGTCACAACACAAAACAACTGCGCCGTGAAGAGCGCTGTTGAAAAGAACCCACAGGATTTGCGGCGTGCGCGACATGGCTCACTCGACACTATCTTGATCACGGAGGCCCTCCGGGAGGAGGACTTCGATGCGGCGGGCAGTGATGTCAATGCGCGTGCAGATATCTTCGGCGAGAGGAACCAAGAGTTCGCCAGAGGAAGTGTCTACAGCGAGGAGCGGCGTGCCGGGTTGGGATTCACCGGGGAAGAAGACATCACGGACTCTGCCGAGTAGCGTGGGCGCTTCGGAGAGCGAACAGGGAGATGAAGAAACCGAAGGTGACACGAGCGGAAGTTCAAAGACTGAGCAGCCGATCAGGTCGGTGACAAAATATTTTCCGGCGGGGAGAGCGACTCGCTGTTCGAATGGAATCTGGATTTCGAGGCCGCGGAGTTTTTCGGCATCGCTGATGGATGCGGCTCCTTCGAAGTGGAAAACGCCAAAACCGGGATGATTGCGGTCGGCCCAGAAGGATTTAAGTTGAATGGAACGTGGTGCGGATTTTCCATCGGCGAGGAAAATCTCGCGAAGCGTTTGCAAACGCCCGGGAAAATCGGTGAAGAGTTCGGCTGCGACTTCGCCTTTGTTGCCGCGAGGGCGGAGGATGCGGGCTACGGTGACGAATTTCGGCTTCGCAGTTTCAGGCATTGGTTAGGGACGAGTTGAGGTCCTTCGCGCGCAAAGAACGCGCACTCAGGATGACAAAACGCCAGATTGATTGCTATCGCGCGATTCCAGGAGAACAGGTACGAATGGCCGTGCCACTCAATCTTCGACGATTTCGAGGGTATAGCGCTTTCGAAGCTTCGTTCCGCCGGCGGAGAGGATCGTGCGAATCGCTTTTGCGGTGCGACCCTGCTTGCCAATCACTTTGCCAAGATCTTCCACATGCACGCGGAGTTCAAGGACCGCGCTTTGCGGTCCTTCCACCACGGTAACCTGCACGTCCTCGGGATGGTCTACGAGAGCCCTGGCGATATGCTCGACCAGTTCCTTCATAGGGCACCTCCACGAGCAAAAACATTCGAACCGGGGAGAGGCCTAACCTGAGTTGGGGACGACTACGCGATCTTCTGCAATTTGATGAAGCTGCGAACGGTATCGCTCGGCTGAGCACCCTTGCTGAGCCAGTGCTTTACACGGTCTGCGTCCAGCTTAATCCCTGCCGGCTTTTGCAGCGGGTCATAGGTGCCCACGGCATCCACAACGCGGCCATCGCGGGGGCGGGTTCTTTCAATCACCACCACGCGGTAAAAAGGCTTCTTTTTCTTGCCAATGCGAGACAGACGAATCGTCAACACGAAAACATTCCTCCTGAACCTATCAATTCTACAGGGGAAGAGGATTTGGGGCAATGCGAGATTGGTAAGATCGGCCGCGACGAGAGATAGCCGCTCGCTGTTAAGAGCAGATGAATGGAGCAGCAAATGGTAAGCTGCGGCACGGAGGGAGCATGAGATTGAAGGCGTTGTGGATAGCAGCAGCGGCCCTATTAGGCGTATCCAGCGTGTTGGGTCAAGCTCAGGACTCGAGCCAACCGGGCGAGAAGCAAATTGCCGCTGTGTTTGATGGCCTGGCGACGGATAAGACGCCTGGATTAGCTGTCCTGGTAAAGAAGAACGGGAGGGTGGTCTTCGAGCGAGGCTACGGAGTGAAGGAGCTGAAGACAGGCTCAAGGATCGATTCTAAAACGGATTTTCGTTTGGCTTCCGTCACCAAGCAATTCACGGCAATGGCGATCATGCTGCTCGTTCATGACAAAAAGTTGAGCTACGAAACGACGCTCGGCGAGGTTTTTCGCGAATTTCCAGAATATGGAAGAAAGATTACGGTCCGGCAGCTTTTGAATCACACAGGCGGATTGCCCGATTACGAAGATTTGATGGAGGCAAGGGAAAAAGAGAAGGGCCCGATGTGGAGTCCGGAAAAACAGATTCAGGATGCGGAAGTCTTGCAGTTGCTTGAGAAAGCGACAAGAGCAAAATTCGCACCGGGAACGAAATGGGATTACAGCAATTCGGGGTATGTCGTCCTGGGGCTGATCGTTGCGAACGTATCGGGAAAAACCTACGGAGATTTCCTGCACGAACGGATTTTTGCGCCACTGAAGATGGCCGACACACTTGTCTATCAAAAGGGAAAAAATTCCGTGCCCAATCGCGCCTATGGCCATTCGAAAGAAAAAGATGCATTCAAGGAAACGGACCAGAGTTCGACATCGGCCACGCTGGGGGACGGTGGTGTCTATTCGAGTGTGGAGGATCTGTCGAAGTGGGACGACGCGCTGCGGAAGCACACACTGCTGAATGAAGAAGAGATGAAGCCGGCACTGACGCCCGGAAAATACGGCTCGAGCACGCTGCCCGGCGACGCGCCAGCATCGTTACATGGCGTGAAGGTTGAATACGGTTTTGGATGGTTTCTCGACCCGTACAAGGGCCATAAGCGTATGTGGCACTACGGGGACACCACAGGGTTCAAGACGGCGATTCAGCGATTTACGAAAGACGGACTGACAGTGATCGTTCTCTGCAATCGAACGGACCTGGATCCGGGCGCTTTGGCTGAGCGGATTATAGATTTATATGAGTGAGGCAACACTAAAGCTTTCGGCTAACCCTCGCAGTCCGAGTGAAGGCGAATCCACGCGGCAAATTCATCTTCCGACAACTTCCCTGCAGCCACAGCGAGCATCGTTTGAATTTCTTCCATTCGATTCGAATTAAGGCGACATCCGTTCAGGCGCAAAAATGTTGCGGTCGCTATGAACGCGATTCTTTTGTTTCCGTCGACGAACGGATGATTTTTCGCCAAGCCAAACCCGTACGCCGCGGCCAGCTTCGCGATATCGGCTTTCGGCGCGTAAGCAAATTGGTTCTTGGGACGAGCCAGAGCTGATTCAAGCAGCCCTTCATCTCGAATCCCCGAGCTCCCTCCGTGTTCCGAGAGCGATTGTGAATGGAAAGAAACGATCGCACGACTGTCCAGCCACTCGGGCTCCTTCATTTGGCCAGAGCTCGGAGGGTATCCCTATGTTCCTTCATAACTTCTCGGCCAATTGCCAACTGTCTTTCCAATTCAGGGTCATAAGGAGTGAGCAAATATCCGTCTGGAGTTTCCACAGCAAAGAGCGTGTCACCCTGCTTCACGTTCATGCGCTGCAGAGTTTCCTTCGGGAGAACAATTCCAGTAGACGTGCCAACAGCTCTGAGTTTGAGTTTCATGTAAGCATCCATACCCATTGATATTATAATTTAATTTTACGGAATTTCACTATCTTTATAAAGCATTGAAAACACTGTGATTATGGGTAAATCAGGATAGTCCGGCTAGTTTGCCGAGGCCCTTCATTTTGGCGCGGGCAGCCATCGCGCCATATTGCTTCATCATGGTGCGCATTTGCATGTACTGCTTGAGGACGGAGTTGACGTCCTGCACGGAGGTGCCGCTTCCCTTGGCGATGCGCTTGCGGCGTTTGCCATCAATGACGTTGTGGTCGAGCCGCTCCTGATTCGTCATGGAATTGATGATGGCTTCGACCTGTTTCAGTTTCCCTTCGTCCACTTTGGCGTCTTTGGGGATATTTTGGAGTGGGCCCATTTTCGGCAGCATATCCACGATTTGGTCGAGCGGGCCCATTTTGCGAATCTGTCTTAACTGGTCGCGGAAATCTTCCAGCGTGAATTCGTTTTTTCGCAGTTTGCGTTCGAGTTCGATCGCAGCTTTTTTGTCAACGGCCTGCTCGGCGCGCTCGATGAGCGAAAGAATGTCGCCCATGCCCAAGACGCGAGAAACGATGCGCTCCGGATAAAATGCCTCAAGCGCATCGTATTTCTCACCGAGGCCGACGAACTTTACCGGGGCACCGCTGACTTTGCTGATGGAAAGCGCAGCGCCGCCTCGCGCGTCGCCGTCCAGCTTAGTTAGAATCACGCCCGTAAGGCCAAGGCGCTTGTGAAATTCACCGGCGGAGCGCACAGCGTCCTGGCCGATCATCGCGTCCGCAATGAACAGAATCTCGCTCGGCTGCAATTCCTTCTTGAGCGTCGCAAGCTCGTTCATCAGTTCGTCATCAATGTGCAAGCGGCCAGCGGTGTCCACGAGGATCACGTCCGACGCGGAAAGTTTCGCTTCCTTGATGGCGCCGCGAACAATCTCCAGCGGCTTGTCTGTGCCAGCTCCGGGCCATACTGCAGTGCCAATCGCTTTTGCCACCTGGGCCAACTGTTCACGCGCCGCGGGGCGGTACACGTCGGTTGAAACCACAAGCGGACGGTGGCCATGTTGCGTGAGCCATTTGGAAAGTTTTCCAGTGGTGGTGGTCTTGCCGGAACCCTGCAAACCGACAATCATCCAGACCGAAGGCGGCTTTGACGCAAAGAGCGGCTTGGCATGTTTACCCAGCATCGTCGCCAGCTCGTCGCGCACAATTTTCAGAACTTGCTGATCCGGGGAAAGCTGTAGCATGACTTCGCTGCCGAGCGCCTTGCTGCGAATATTGGCGAGCAGCTCTTCCACTACGCTGACAGCCACGTCACCTTCGAGCATGGCTTCGCGGATTTCCGCTAGTGCGGCGTCCAGGTGCTCTTCGGTGAGCTTGCCCTGACCGCGAAGATTCTTGAATGTGCGCTGAAGCTTTTCTGTAAGGTTTTCAAACATTAGAAATCGACTCGTCGTTGTTCATCTTCATTTTAGGGGTGTGTCCAGGCAGGGTCAAACAGTTGCGCAAAAGCGATTTCGGGGGCTCCGCCGAGGGAAAGCAAGATGCAGAGTGTGACCGTACCCTCGGCAGAGCTTTGGAATGAATCAATCGGCCAACACCCGATTTATTGTTGAGATAGACGTGCGCCGCGGCTGGCAGGTTACAGTCAAAAACCCCAAAGTTCCATGCTGACCTGACCGGGTAGGGAGAGAAGTTCAGTGGAAAAACTCGGCCATTTGCTTGTCTATGGCCTTGAGCTGTTCCCGGGCCGCACTATTTTCAGGATGGAATTGCAGCTCCTTCTGCATTTCTTCCCGTGCGGTGGCCAGTTGGTTCATTTTGAGATAGACGATGCCGAGCGCGAAGTGGTATCCGATCTGGTCCGGTCTGCGAGCAATCCCCTCTTGGATTTGGCGCGCGGCCTCCTGCAGCCGATTCTGCTTAAAGTAAGTCGTCCCAAGATAGACGTACTGGTCGGCATTTGCCGCGTCGATGGCAATTGAGCGTTGCAAAAACTCTTCGGCAAGCGACAAATTGCCCAATTTGTAGTTGGCGTAGCCGAAATTGTAGTTAGCAAGCCATAAGTCTGGATGTTCCTTAAGCAGCGGCTTCAAAATTTCGATTGCTTCGAGATAGCGGCCGCGCCCCGCATACTCGCTGGCGAGGTTGTTTCTGGCTAAGGCATTTTGCGGGGCCATGTGGAAGGCGTTCGTGTAGAGCAAGAGATTGTTTTCCCAGGGCCGTGCCTGAATTGAAGCAAAGAGTCCCAGGCCCGCAATCAATGCTCCCGCAAGAGAAATGGCGACTCTCTGCCCTTGAAGCCCGCGCGCCAACTTTGAAACATAGTCGGCCAGCATGACGATCAATATGGAAAGGGCAAAAGAGGGAAGGTACAGATACCTGTCATGGGCAAAATCGTCGCGGTGGAACACGCCAATGTACAGAACCGGCGCCAAGGGCAGCAAGAACCATTGCATCCCTGCCAATATGTTTGGGTTTCTGACTTTTCGGTACCAAACCATGAAACCTGAAAAAAGAATGGCAAGAAAAAGAACCGGAAGCCAAAACCGTGGCTCTGTCACGCGAGCTACCACCGGCAAGTCGTACGCGAAGCTCAGACTCTGCGGCCAGATCAAATGAAAAACGTAAAAGAGGATCAGCGAAGGAACGGTAAACAATGCATGCGACACGTGAATCCAAGGCGCTTCGTCCGGGAGGCCGCGAAGAATTTGCCAGCGCGCAGCCAGGTAGAGCGCTGAAAGCGCTGCATACGGCAGCGTCTGTAAAATTGCAGAACGCACTGTTTGGAGCTTCGTTAAATCCGATGAGCGCCTTCCGAACCCGCTTAGCGCATGTAAAAAAACGATCGCGGAAAAGACGATCGCCGTTTCCTTTGAGAGCAGGGCGAGCAAAAAGCAAAGCAGCGAACCCAGCTTCAGGAGAGATGAGGAGCTTTCTCCGCTTTTCAGCCATAGATAAAAGCTGCCGAGCAATCCCAACGCCATCAGGCTATCGGTGCATCCCGAGACCCAAGCGACCGTTTCCGCGTGAACGGGATGAACCGCAAAAATCAGCGCACCGAATAGCGCCCACTTCGAGCCAGGGAAATATTTGCGCAGAACGAGAAGAACGAGAATGGAAACGGCGGCATGCAGAAGAATGTTCGTAAGATGCCAGCCCCAGGCCTGTTTGTGCCAGAGAAAATAGTTCAATCGCAGCCAAATGAAGAAGAGGGGGCGATAGTAGTGCGCGGATGCAAGCCCCGGGTAGAACCCCGCAATAGGCTTTAAGAAATAGGCGGGAAGGAAATGCCAACTGGTAATTGCAGGGTTGTCCAGAACTTGTATGTCGTCGTCGTAGACGAAGCCGAATCTCAGTGTCGGGAGATAAGTCAGAATTGCTGCAAGAGCGACGAGAAGTGTCTGTGCTTTGGTTCCGATTCCAGCGACAAAGTCTGCCGGGTCGCGAAGGCTGTTTGTTTCCGTATTTGATGACGAATTTTCCAAGCGAGACCCCGTGTGCAGGCTACCAAAAGCAATCGGGAGGCAGCAGAGCACCCTTACGAGGCTGTGCCAAATAGTTAATCGGAATTGTCGAGGAAGAGCTCAAGAGGAGAGGCAGCAATGGTTGTTGGGCGGCGCGGGAACGCGTAGAATCCGCTCCAAACAATTTGCAGGAGGCTACGATGCCGGATCGCCGTGGATTTTTGTCGTCGGTAGGCGGAGTGGTAGGAGCGCTTGGGCTCGCGCCACGAATGGAGTCGTTGTTCGATGATGCCGCGCCGCAATTGCCTGCGTCCTCTCTTTATGAAAAAGACGAAGAAGCCTATTGGACCGAACTCCGCAAACAATTCCTGATTCCCGCCGACGAAGTCTATTTGAACAATGGAACGGTCGGCTCTTCGCCGCGTCCTGTGTTGAAGGCCATCTTCGATTCCTACGAAGAGTCCGAGCGGCTCGCGCAGACGGAGCCCGAAGACTATCCGATCTGGGGCTACGCTGCGTGGAATCAATATCGCGATCCGCTGGCGGAGTTCATTGGCTGCAAGCGCGATGAGATTGCACTGCTGCGAAACGCAACAGAGGCGAACAGCTACGTTGCAAATGGCCTCGATCTGAAAGCCGGCGACGAGGTTTTGATAACCGATCAGGAGCATCCCGGCGGCGAACATCCCTGGGACTTGCGCGCAAAACGCTACGGCATTGTGGTGAAAAAAATCACGCTGCCGAAGCCCGTGCTGAACGCCGCTTCTGTACTGAATCTCTTTAACGACGGAATCACACCGAAGACGCGCGTGGTTTTCTTCAGCCACATCACGACCACGACTGGTGTCGTTTTGCCGGCAAAAGAAATATGCGCGCTGACGCGCTCGAAGGGAATTTTGAGTGCCGTGGACGGCGCGCACGTACCGGGCATGATGAAGCTCAATGTGCACGACCTGGGCTGCGATTTCTACTCCTCCAGTCCGCACAAATGGCTGCAGGCGCCAAAAGGCAGCGGCTTTTTGTATGTACGCGATGAAGTGATTGACCGCGTGTGGAATACCATCGCGACGGAAGGGTGGGACGACGTAAAGATTCGCGCAGAGCGTTTCCAGCGAATCGGCAGCTCCAATGTCCCCGCTCTTGCCGGGCTACGAGCTGCAATTGCGTTCGCCAATCAAATTGGAATGGACCGCATCGAAAAGCGGCACCGCCAAATGGCCGACTATGTTCTCGGCGAAATGTTGAAGCGCGGGGCAGAATCCTGGACCTCACCCGATGCAGCGTTGCGCTGCGGAATCACAACGGTAACCGTTGCTCCCGCAAAAATGCCCGATCTCGAAAATTGGATGTGGAAAGAAAAGAAAATCCGCATCCGGGGCGGCGCACCCCACAAGATTCGCCAATCCACACCCTATTTCATCTTGCGCAAGGATGTGGACCGTTACCTCGCCGCCTTCGACGAATACCGGAACACTAAAACCTAATCTGCCGCCAATCGCTCGATATTTCCCGTGGGAGAACTGCGTATAAAGGTTTACCAGCGACGCGAATCTTTATGAAAGTTAAGAGGTATCGCCAATGAACCGGAAATTCACGTATTTTGGCTTGGCTTCCATCTTCCTTATTTACACCGGTCCAGCTCATTCTCAGACGACTCCCGCACCAAAAGACCCTCCCGCTGCCGAAGCAAAATTGCCTACCGCCGACGAACTCTCGGAAAAGTGCACCAAGGGGAGCGGCGGGAAGGACGCCTGGGCCAAGCTGAACACCATGGTCATGACCGGCACGGTGGACATTCCTACGTTTGGCGTATCCGGCAAAATCGAAGTCTTCGCGAAGCGCCCGAACAAGATCCTGCGGACTACCAACGTCATGGATGGCCAATTCGTTCAAAAAGAGGCGTTCGACGGCCAAACTGGGTGGGCTTCCGATCCACAAAAGGGGTTGCGCGCAGTAACGGGAGCCCAACTGGAGCAACTAAGAGTCGAATCGGTCTTTGATACCGATGCGCGCCTTAAGGAGGTCTATCCGGACCTGAAAGTCACGGGCCGCACCAAAGTGGGCGATCGCGAAGCCTATATCGCCGTGGCGCACGAAGCGGGGAACAAGACCATCACCATGTACTTTGACGCTCAATCCGGCCTCCGCATCGCCGAGGATTCCGAAGGCCCGGATGAAACGGGAACCGTCATGAAAGCCCACATGCTTTTCGAGGACTACCGCGCCGCAGGCGACGTTCAGCTTCCTCGCACAATTCGCATTGAAGCTCCGAACGTTTCTCTGGTCATCAAGATTGAAGAGGTCAAATTCAACGATCCGGTGGATGACGCGAAATTTGCGATGCCTGCTGCGGATTCCGGACAGACGCACTAACGCACTACTGCGGTTGACGTACGGCAGCAGGCTCGCTGCATTTCACAAATTGAACGCGTAAAGCAGGAGCTTGGTGATGAACAGATCCACCACAAGCACACCCAGGGAGCCCACGACGAATGCGGTGATTGTTGCGCGGGCTACTCCCGCGGTCCCACCTTCCACACGAAAGCCGTGATAACAGCCCACGGTCGAGATAATAAATCCAAAAACGATCGCCTTGATGAAGGCCATGCACAGGTCGCCAAAAACGAGCGCTTTGATGGCATGGCTCATGAATTCCTCGGGGCCGAGGTGCAGTACGAAATTGGCAATCAAGAAACCGCCAAGAAGTCCCGCAACAACGCCGATTGCCACGAGCAGCGGAAGCATTAAGACGGTCGCGAGCACGCGCGGCGTCATCAGCTTGCGAATTGGATCGATTCCAAACACGCGAATGGCATCCACTTGTTCGGTCACCACCATGGAACCCAACTCGGACGCCATGGCCGTGGCATTTCGACCGGCCACCAGAAGCGCTACGAACACTGGACCAAGTTCGCGCATCAGCGCAATCGAAACGGCGTTGCCGGTCAAAACTGTCTCGCCGAAACGCTGAAACTGCGATGCCGCGTTCAAGACAACCACGCCGCCGACACAAAAGAGCGCAACGATGACAATCAATGCCGAGCCTACTCCGATCTGATCCATCTGTTTGATTAGATCGGCGGAGAAGTATCGCGAGGCCGCAAACATGTTTCGCACCGATTGCATGGTGAGGAGCGTGTAGTCCTGGAGAAAGTAGGTCCACATCTTCAACGCGTTCCCGATTGCCGAGGGAACCGAAGGTGGGCTCATCGTTTCATCGTTTAACATAGGCGGAATCCCTCCCCAGAGTGAGGCAAGCCATTGTGAGGCAAAGCTCGATTACCAAAAACATGCAATTTGAAAATGTTCCGGGCAGCGCGGCCCCGGTCATTTTCTTGACCCTGCGTGAGCCTGCAAAGTACACTTGTAGATTCGAAAACTGGCGCGAAAGCGGCCAGTAGAGTGTCGTTTGGGCTTTTCGTGAAAGATTTGCCTTGCGCGACGCGTAACCAAATAGGGGGATTGCTTTGCCAAAGCGCACATATCAACCGCGCAAGCGCCGTCGCGCAAAAACGCACGGATTTCGCTCGCGCATGAAGTCCGTAGGCGGCCGCAAGGTGCTTGCGTCTCGCCGTAAGAAGGGACGCCATCGCCTTACGCCCGAGTAAATCCGGGCTGGAGTATCCGCGCGAAGCGCGACTGGTGCAGAAGGCGCAATTCGACGCCGTCTACCGCGCCGGTAAGCGCCGCTCGAGTTCCCACTTCACAGCTTTTGTAAAGGCGAACAATCTGCCGCAGAGCCGGTTTGGCTTCAGCATCAAGAAGGCTCTTGGCGGCGCGGTTGTGCGCAATCGAATCCGGCGGCGAATGAGAGAGATCGCTCGTCTGCACCGGGAGGAGATTCCCGCGGGATGGGACATCGTCATTCATCCGAAGAGTTCCGTGGCGAAAGCGCCGTTCGAGGCGCTGATTGCGGACTTTCTCCGGCTTCTGAAACTGTAGCGCCGGGCTTCAGCCCGGCATCGCGCGCCGACGCCAGCAAAGATGCCGCCCTAAACTTCAAGGGCGGCGCTACAAAGTCGGTCTTCGCCGGAGCGGCTCTTTTTGCTTTACGTTGCTACAAGGCATATTTCTCGGTCTTCTTTGCAGGAAGCTGCCGCTTTGAGCCGACTTGTTCGATGTACGCCTACGAAGCGATTGAGCGCTTCGGCGTACTGCGCGGCACATGGCTTGGCACGAAGCGACTCCTGCGCTGCCATCCACTCTCGAAAAAATTTGGCTACGACCCTGTTCCGGAGACTTACAAAGAAATGAATCCGAATCACATCAACGGAAATTCCGAGGTACGTTCGTGAGCGACGCTTCTCAACGAAAAAATTTGCGGCCGGAGCTTCGTATCTTCATCGCTTCGGCTCTTTCCATTGTCGTCATTCTGATCTGGGCGAAGTTTTTTGGGCCAAAGCCGCCAGCGCAAACTCCTCAATCGAATAACACCGCTGTCACAGCGCCAGCCACTAGCGGAACGCAGGCAAACGACGCGCAATCCAGTACTCCACCTTCTTCGACTCCTGCAAAGCCTGCGTCGATTGCCGCCGCTCCGCCAGCCGTTGTGCTCGGCGAAAAGCAGGAACGCCCCATCGTGGTGGAAAGCGATCTCTACCGGGTGGAATTCTCCAACCGTGGTGGTGTGGTGAAAAGCTGGCAGTTGAAAAAGTATCTTGACGATGCAAAACCCCGCCAGGTGCTTGACCTTGTCCACGAGAAGACCTCTCAAGAAGAGCGCAGCTGGCCGCTTGCTCTGACTCTTGACGATCCTGCCCTGGAAACGACGGCTAATTCCGCTCTCTACGTTTCCTCGGCCTCCGGCAATTTGACAGCACCAGCGGACATTTCCTTCTCCTGGAGCGACGGCCACCTCGAAATCACCAAGAAATTTCACTTCGATGAAAGCTATACGACCCAAGCCGAAGTCACGGTCAAATATGACGGCAAGCCGGTAACCGCCGGCCTCTCCTGGTTAGGCGGTTTTGGCGATTTGACCGTCACCAATCCCCGTCCCATTGAAACCGTCAACATCGTCTACAGCGAACAGGGCAAGCTAAACTTGCTCCCTTACAAGAAAGTAGAAGATTGGGACAAAGTGCCTCGCGGCGCCTGGGTAGGGGGCAAGGACTGGACCGGTATTGAAGACCGCTATTTTGCGGCCATTTTCCTGCCGGCAAACGGCAACGTCACCGGTTCCATGGAAACGCGGTACTGGAAGGTTTGGCATACGGTACAAATTGCAGGCAAAGACGTTCCCGAACCAGTACCCCAGATTTCAACCGCAATTGCGCCGCAAACCTCCCTGCGTCTTTTCGTCGGCCCCAAAGACTACGACCTGCTCAAGAAAATGTCGCCGCCGCTCCACTCGCTTGTCAATTTCGGCTGGCTCGAAATTATTGCCGATCCGCTCTTCCACGGCATGAAGTGGCTCCATGACTACATTCCCAACTGGGGCTGGACCATCGTGGTCCTCACGCTGATCATCAACATGCTGCTCTTCCCGCTGAAAATTGCTGGTTACAAAACGACGCTGAAAATGCAGCGCGTGGCGCCGGAAATCAAAGCAATTCAGGACCGTTACAAGAAGTACAAGATGAACGATCCTCGAAAAGCCGAGATGAACAAGGAAGTGATGGCCGTCTACAGCCGCGAAGGGATCAATCCGGTTGGCGGTTGTATTCCCCAGCTCCTGCAAATGCCCATTTGGTTCGGGCTCTACCGGGCTTTGAACGGAACCATCGAATTGCGGCACGCGCCTTGGATCGGATGGGTTACGGATTTGTCTGCGAAAGATCCTTACTACATTCTGCCGTTGTTGATGGGCGCATCCATGTACCTCTCGACAAAGATGACGCCGATGACCGCTACCGATCCGCAGCAGCAGACCATGATGAAGTTCATGCCGCTCACGATGGCCGGCATGTTCTTCATCATCCCGTATCCTAGCGGACTTGCAGTTTACATTTTGACGAGCGGCCTGGTCGGCATCGCACAGCAGTATTATTTGAACCGCAGGCACCCGCTGAACCCGACGAATAAGCTGGCAAAAGCAAAATAGCCCGGCCTAAAGGGACTTTTGGGGCTAGCGGCGCCAGCCCTGGGAAACCACGTTGCCGCTCGCATCGAACCGCACTCGGTAAGTGAACGCGGCCGGGCGGTCTGGGCGCATCCTTGGAAATCGCAAGTCTGAAATGTCCACGATCGCTTCGCCGTTTTCCATGTGAAATTGCGTCACCGGAAATCGCGCAAACCAAAGAACCTTTTGCACTTCTGGAAGACGCTTTGCGCGCATGATCCACAGGTTGAGCGGAGCGTCCGGGGAATACTTGTATTCAATTGATGGAGCGTTCGAGTCGCTCAGAGAGGCTCCCTTTTCCCCGGCGAACGAATTGCGCTTGCTCAAATCGATCGGCACTTCATAGACACCGCGGGAAGTTCGCACAAGTCCGTCCCAGTTCAACAGCGACGGCGGGTAAGGCAAAGCTGCAAAAGATTCCGGTGCGATTTTTTCCAACTCCAGGAAGCTCTGCACACGTTCAAGGGCAACGTGATGTCCGTACAATGCAAGAAGCAAATAGACGCTGGCGACTGCGAACCCGCCGCGATTCCACGCGACCGGCTTGATGCGCGCGCCCCAACCGCGAAATGCCGGCAACAAGAAGATCAGAGAGAAAGACAAGCTGGCTAGGATCACCCCCGCGTCAGAAATCGGCGCGCCGACAATTCGTCCGATATAAGCAATCAAAAACGGAGCCGGAACAAAAATCACCCACATCATCAATGCCCGTCGTTTGGCATGAAGTGAATCGCGATTCACCCATTCCAGTAGTTGAGGAATTAGCAGAATCCCTGTAAACGAAAAATCCACAATGAAAAGAAGGTCCCAGGCGGGGCGTGACCATTCCAGCGGCGACCAAATCATCGTGCCAAACGACGTGACCAGGTCCAGAAAGATGTGGCTGGAAATCCCTGCCGCATAAATTCCGATGAGCACCGGCAAAGACGGCGATTCCCATTTGCGCCACCGCGCAAACCATTGCGTGAGCAACGCAAGAAGCACGGCGAAAATCGGCAAGCACAGCAACGAATGAGTGATGCCGCGATGCCAGGTGATCATCAGCATGTCATTGCTGGAAAACATGTCGCGGATCGTGTCCGAGTCCGGGAAAATCGCGCCAAGCGTCATCGCCCATGTAATCACACGAGCGCGGTTCATCTCCCGCCGCGACAGCAAGTCTTCTCCGCGAAAAAGCGCTTTGCCAATCAGCGCGCCGGCAACGCCGTGAGTGATTGTGTCCATGTGTTTAGTTTTTGGGAGTCGAGAGTACGAGCATCAGCTTACGTGAAGCAACGGAGATTTTTTCTGTACAACGATTCCAACGGGAGACGCCAGTGCGCCATGCTGTTGCAAGAGTTGATGTGCAAGCTCCGCAGCACGGGCATCAATTGCGATCAGCAATCCTCCGGACGTCTGTGGATCGAAAAGCAAGGACCGGTGCTCCTCCGAAACGTTAGGCCCGAACCCTACGCAGTCGCCAATAAAGGCGCGGTTATTTTTGAGCCCACCGGATAGATGCCCTTCTCGCGCCGCTTCTACGGCGCCCGGCAAGTAACTGAATGCAGTGTGCTCGATCTCGAAAGAGACTGGATCGATGCCAGCGGCAGGATTTCCCAGCGCCATTTCCCGCGCGTGACCCAAAAAACTGAATCCAGTCACATCCGTCACCGCGTGTATTGGATTTTTTGTCTTCGAATTTTCTTCCACCTCGCGAAGCGCTTCGGCAGCGGATGCATTTAGAGTGGTCATCGCCCGGATTGCCGCATCAAGCGATTGCTGGGGCGCGCAATCCTTTTTCAGTGCGGTCGTAATCACTCCGGTCCCCAATGGTTTTGTGAATAAAAGCACGTCGCCTGTACGCGCGCCGACATTTCGCCAAATTTTTTCCGGATGAATTGTTCCCGTCACTGCATAACCAAACAGCATGTCGTCTGTGCGAATCGAATGGCCGCCTACCACGCTGCATTTCGCTTCCTGCATCTTTGAAAGTCCGCCGCGAATAATGCGCTCCAGGATTGTTGGGTCCGCCTTTTCAGGAAATCCGACCAGGGAAAGGGCGGAAATTGGCTTGCCGCCCATTGCATAAACATCGCTTAGCGCATTCGCGGCTGCGATTGCTCCAAACAATTCCGGCTCATCCACAATCGGCGTGAAGAAATCCACCGTCTGCACAAGCGCGAGTTCATCGCTCACTTTGTAAATTCCCGCATCGTCGTTCGTGTCGAATCCCACGAGAACATTGGGGTCCGTCTGGCGCGGAAGTTTTCTCAACACGCTTTCGAGCGTCGCCGGGTTTAATTTCGCCGCGCACCCCGCGGCTTTCGCCATAGCCGTCAATTTCAAGGTTTCCGTCAAAGCAGTTTCCCCTTCCAGTACCTGAGCGTTCCTATTATAGAGATGTTGGGCACACACATTTGGGAACATCCGGTCCGCGCAACTTGCGTCGCGCACTCGTCTCATGCTCTTATCGCACGATGCCCTGGGACTTCCTCTTCATTTTTTTTGTGCTGATTGTAATCGTCCCATGGCGAGGCTGGGCGCGTTTGCAGCGGTTGCTGGCTTTACCTTATATTTCCAGCCGCGACCGCATCTTGCTTTACCTCACCTCGATCACGACACAATGGATCATTACGGCGCTTGTAGCCTGGCGGTCTTTCGCCCGCGGTCTCTCCCTTCGGCAACTCGGCCTGAATTTCAAACCGACGTTGGAACTCCTACTAATCGGCATTCTCGGCGGGATCCTGATAAGCGTTGCACACTGGTTCAATCTTCGCCGCGTTGGGCGGTCGAAGAATCCGGCTGTCGACAAGATACGAGCCCTAGCGGCCAAAATCTTCCCCCATTCAAATCAGGAGGCGTTTGTTTTTTGTGGCCTCGCCGTGACGGCAGGCATCTGCGAGGAATTTCTCTATCGCGGTTTCGTTTTCGCCGCTCTCTCTCATCTATCTGTCCCGGCTTGGGCCATTCTTTTCATCTCATCGGTCATGTTCGGCCTGGCTCACGCCTATCAGGGTCGAAGCGGCATGATTGGCACCCTGCTACTTGGGACAGTATTCGGATCGGTGAGAATCTTGTACGATAGCCTGGTTCCTATCGTTTTCTGGCACGCGGCAGTGGATATTGTCGCCGGATTTGCAGGAAAGCGATATCTGATTGAAAATAAATAGGTTATTGCATATTTCAGGCAAAGAAACTCCGGGGATTTAGATTACTATTATGCAAACAGGGAAACCCCAGCTCCCTTCGACAGAGGCAATCCAGCGAGCTCTCGCGGAATTTCAGGTTTCCGCTACTTCAGAACAAGTCCTGCAAATTCAACAATATATAGACATTTTATTGCGCTGGAATGAGAAGATGAACCTCACCGCGATTCGCGATCCCCTGGAGATACTATATCGTCATTTCTGCGAATCCATGTTTGGCACCGTCGTCCTGTCTGTGGAAAAGTGTCGGCTGGCCGACGTAGGCTCTGGAGGCGGCTTTCCCGGGATTCCAATGAAGATCATTCGCCCAGAAATAGACCTCTTTCTGATCGAATCGAACATGAAAAAGGCGACTTTTCTTACGGAAGTTGTTCGTGAGCTTAGCCTTACGGGCGTACGTGTCCTCGTCAGCCGTTACGAGGAACTCTCGGAAGAAGTGGCTCCGCTAGACATCGTTTGCTCCAGAGCTGTCGGAGAGTTCGGTCCGTTTCTCGAGTGGGCCTCACTTCCGGTTATTGGCGCTCAAAAAGTGGGCCTCTGGATCGGGGCACAAGACGCGGAGTCAGTGCGCCGACTGCGAACCTGGTCCTGGGAAGAGCCGAAGCCAATTCCACATTCGCTGCGCCGGTTCATTCTGGTCGGAACACGTCCGGCGCAATAGATCTTCCGTGACTCCAAATGTTTCACGTGGAACAATCTCCAAGCGCCAGTCTCATTCCTGTCTCCACCCGCTCCGCTTTGTTCCACGTGAAACACTTTGGCCTTTAAGCGAGAGCGCATACCGAAGGAACGTTCCACGTGGAACACTTTGAAGTACTAGACTCTTCCACAGCCTTCAGTATGTTCCACGTGAAACATCTTGCTTCGCACCTCGACCTTTGCTAAATTTTCGCGGGGTTGGGGGATCGCTTGGCTCGTATCATTGCTGTGGCTAACCAGAAAGGCGGGGTCGGCAAAACCACTTCAGCCGTAAATTTGGCCTCTTGTCTCGCGGCCGCCGACCAACCCACTCTTCTCGTCGACTGTGACTCACAGGCTAACGCAACCGCAGCCATCGGATTCCCAAAAGACCCATCCCGCAGAACTCTATACCACGCCCTCATTTTGAACGAGCCCTTCGAGAAAATCGTTCAGAAATCGCAAGTTGACCACTTGGATGTCGTCCCCGCCGACAAGAATCTGGCCGGAGCCGCCGTCGAGCTAGTAACCTCAGAAAACCGTGAATACAGGCTCCAAAGTTTTCTTCGCGAAGTTAAGGATCGCTATCGTTTCATCGTGCTGGATTGCCCGCCAGCCCTGGATTTGCTTACTTTGAACGCATTAGTTGCAGCCAATTCCGTCCTTGTACCCATCCAATGCGAGTATCTAGCCCTGGAAGGCGTCTCCGAACTGTTGGACACCTTGATGCGAATTCGCAGAACCTTGAATCCCAGCCTCGAAATCGAGGGAATTCTGCTGACAATGTACGATGAGCGGACGACATTATCGCGTCAGGTGGCAACAGATCTCCGCAGCTTCTTCGGCGCACAAGTCTTTCAGGCTGTAATCCCACGTAACGTCCGTTTGGCGGAAGCGCCTAGTTTTGGTAAGCCTATTATTTTCTACGATATCCATAGTAAGGGCGCAGAAGGCTATACACAGCTCGCCCAGGAGGTTATCAGCAATGCCGAGAAACGCGTTGGGGCGGGGGCTCGGAGCGCTCATTCGGGAGCCTGAAGCTCCTGAAGCTCCAGTTCAACCACAGCAGCCAGTTGCCACGACTTCGCAAGGTGCCGCGGCGGCTCCTGCACGCGAGCCGGTCGTCAGCGGTCCGCAGCAAATTGATATTGACCTGATCGAGCCGAGTCCCTACCAGCCACGCACGCGCTTCCGCGAGGAAGCCTTGGACGAATTGGCTCGCTCCATCAAATCCAGCGGAATTATTCAACCTCTCGTTGTTCGGCCAGTCGGCAATCGCTTTCAGCTCATTGCCGGCGAACGTCGCTGGCGCGCAGCGCAACGCGCAGGAATGGGCAAGGTTTCCGTAATCGTTCGGCAAGTTCCTGATGAACTAGCCCTAGAAATGACGCTGGTCGAAAACATCCAGCGCGAAGACCTCAATCCCATCGAAGCAGCGCGCGCATTTGAACGCCTGATGGACGAATTTGAGTTAACCCAGGACTTGGTCGCGGAAAGAACCGGAAAAGATCGCACTACCGTTGCAAACGCGATTCGCCTCTTGAAACTCGAATCAACCATCCAGGAATGGATCGAAGAAGGCAAACTTAGCGCCGGCCATGGCCGTGCCCTGTTAGCCGTAGTGGATCCCCAGTTGCGCATGCGCTACGCCCAACGAGCTGCTCGTGGCGGCCTTACCGTGCGGCAAATCGAGCGCTTGGCCTCTCGTCGCGCGCGTGGCCAGCGTGCTGCCGCTGAAGTCCATGAGGACGCAAATATCAAGGCCGCCTTGGAGGATTTGCAGCGTCACTTGGGCACGAAGATCGTTCTTCATCAAAAAACAAAAGTCCGCCCAGGGCAATTGATCCTCGAATACTACGACGATGCCCAGTTGATGGGCCTTTATGATCGTTTGATGAAGTAACGCCGCGTCCGCAAAAGTACTCGGCGAAACTCTAGAGAAAAACTGACCGTTCGTTCAGTCATCGGATTCGACACCTCGCGTCGTCGGAATCGTTGACTTGTTTTTCTCCGCAGATAAAGTGGATATAGTTCGAGTTTGGGGGCATTTATGGCATGGAAGTGGCCGGGATCTGGTAGCAACGGCAAGAGCGAAGAATGGACAGGTTTCATCGATCAAGGCGTGACGATGGAAGGTACCCTGACCGTGACCGGAACGTTCCGCATTGACGGTAACGTTAAGGGAAACGTGATCTCCGAACAGACTCTGATCCTTGGCGAAAATGCCAAAGTCGAAGGCCAGATTGAAGGGAATCGGGTCGTAATCGCCGGCCGTTATGACGGAGTGATTTTCGCAAAAGGCCGTGTTGAAATTCAGGCTAAGGGTGTAGTCACCGGCGAAGTTCACTCTCCTTGCCTGGTCATCGATCCAGGTGGGATTTTCGACGGCCGCTGCCACATGCTCGGTTCGTCGGACGCGTCTTCGACCGTTACGATTCCGATACGAGCCCTAAGCCAAGCTTGAGGGCAAAGGTTCTTTCCTGAACGCTTCCACAATTTTCGCGGGCATTGACACGCCTGCGTGCTCCGTCTATCGTCAAAACTGCAGCTTTTGTCCTCGCAAAAGGATTGCCTAGTGAACGTGTTGGTCATTGGCGGCGGCGGAAGGGAGCACGCCCTCGTCTGGAAATTGCGCGAAAGCCCACGCGTCGAGAAAATTTGGTGCGCCCCAGGAAACGGCGGAATCGCCGCAGAAGCTGAATGTGTTGCCATCGATCCGGGCGACGTCGCGGGGCTGACCACATTCGCAGAAAAGAACCGTCCGGATCTTACCGTGGTCGGACCCGAGCTTCCCCTTGTAAACGGAGTGGCTGACGCATTTCGCGCCAGAAACCTTCCAATTGTTGGTCCTTCCCAAATTGCGTCACAGCTAGAGGGAAGCAAGATTTTCTCAAAAGAATTCCTGCTTCGGCACAAGATTCCAACGGCAAAACTCTTCGGTACTTTCGAATATCCCGAGGATGCCGCCGCCGCATTGAAAGAAGTTCAGTATCCGCTAGTCATGAAGGCGGACGGCCTCTGCGCCGGCAAAGGCGTTGTCCTGGCAACCAACGAGGATGAGGCTCTAGCTTTCATCGATAGCGCCATGCGCAAGAACGAGCTAGGACCTGCCGGGCGAAAGTTAATGTTCGAAGAAACGCTCGTCGGCGAGGAACTCTCGTTCATTATCCTGACCGACGGCGAGAAATATGCGCCGCTCGTCCCCACACGAGATCACAAGAGAATCTTTGACGAAAACCGCGGCCCTAACACAGGTGGCATGGGCGCCTTCTCTTTGGACGAATTGCTACCAAATTCACTGCGTGAAACCATTACCCGCACTGTTGTCGAACCGACCCTGCGCGGCCTTGCTGCTGACGGCATTCGCTATCAAGGCTTCCTCTACATCGGGCTGATGATTACTTCGGGCGGCCCCAGAGTTCTCGAGTTCAATTGCCGCCTTGGCGATCCGGAAACACAAGCCATCCTGGCGCGGCTCGATTGCGATCTTGCAGAGATTCTTTACGATCTGGCTGTGCGTCGATTTGATCCAGCGAAGTTCAGGTGGAAGGCGGGAGCGAGCGTGTGCATTGTTCTTGCATCGGAAGGTTATCCAGGAAAATATCCGACGGGAAGACCAATTTCAGGACTAACCGCTTTAGCAGATAAAACCGGTGTAAAGGTTCTTCATGCTGGCACACGGCTTTTTGGCGATGTAATCGCCACATCTGGTGGTCGCGTTCTCGGCGTCACAAGTGCGGCCGCAACTCTCGACGAAGCCGTTTCTAGAGCTTATGAGGCAGTGAGTTCGATCAGGTTCGACGGAATGCAATTCCGCCACGACATCGGTACACAAACCGGTCTGGCACACTCCGCCGGGAATTAGTCCATGCCCCGCGTTGCACACATTTTTCGAGCGCTCAAGAAGCGTTTGCCCATGGAACCGCTGCTCGTTGCCAACTTAGTCGAAAATCATGGGGTCGAAGGTTGCGCCCATGCTCGCCCCAACGGCGCAAGGCAAGTGTTGCTCGTGGACCTGGAAACGCTAAGTGCGATGAATCTTCAGCCAGGCATTATTCGCGAAAACATCACCACCGAAGGGCTCAACGTGAATGGTCTTGCTCCTGGCCAGCGTTTGCGAGTTGGCCAAACGCTTCTGGAAGTTAGCATGGTCTGCACGCCCTGCGATCAGTTGGAAAAAGTTCGTCCCGGCTTGCGCAGGGAACTTTACGGCAGGCGTGGCATGTTGTGCCGGGTGATCGAAGGCGGAACGATCGTTCCCTGCGATTCGATCGAGCGCGTTTAAATTCCTATTTTATTGCGGGGTCGGGCGCTTCCGCAGGGAAGGCGCTTCCGGCGGCTGATTTTTGTCGTTCTTGTCGACTTTTTCAATCGGCTCTTCCGGCGCCACAATCCAATCAAATCCCCGCTGCCCATCCATTTTTCCGATAAAAAAATCCTGCTTGGGATAGAGCAGTGGCACAGCCGCTCGCAGGAATTGCTCCGCTTCGGCAGGCTCCGCTTTCTGTGCCTGGCCCTTGGCGATCAAGTCGAGCTCCTTTGCCATTTTCTGATCGCTGCGAAACGCGGCAAATCGCGGATCGTTTCCTTCCAGTAGCGTTTGCAGCGTGGGTGTCTTTTCGTCTGCAGGATAAGCAATTTCCACGATCACTTTGGGCGACTTTTTTTCGGGCGGATAGATCTGCGTGAATCGTGGCCGCAGCACGCGCGTCTGCCAGTAATTATCTCTCGTGGTCAGCAGCTCCTGCGTTATGCGGTACTCCACGGTCCACGCTTCCGGACCGTAGTTCTGCGGTCCGTAACCAATCACCACCATTTCAAAAATCGGCTGGTCGGCAGGGAAATCGATTTTCCGCCGCAATTGCGCTGCGAGGGGCTGCAATTTCTCCAGAAACGCTGTCCCCATAATTTCCAGATCGGGATCCGCGTCCCCGTTGTAACTCCCTTCGTAGCGGGAGTCCCGGCCACCGATGCGCTGCATATTGCGGTCAAGCCGAATCGGCTTGGGGTCCGCTGGCGAACGCCATTCCGATGCGCCAAACAAAATTGCTACATGCTGCCCATCGAGGTCTACGAGTCGCGGCGGCGGCGCCCCCTGTTCGACAGGTTGATCAATCGCTGCAAAGAGGATTACGCCATCTTTTGCCACATGTAAGATCACACGCCCACCGGTGAGACTTGTGACAATCTCATCGTCATGCTGCTGGTTTTGGGCAAACGTAGTTATAGCCGCCGGACCGAGGAAAAAAAGAAGGGCAAAGAGGGACGCGCAGGGCAATTGGTGCCAAAAACCAAACCGGTTGAGGTGCCCGTAGCCCACAATGAAGCCACAGTAGCACACTCGCGTATCGGGATTGCGCGTTTCGCTCGTGCGCCAGATTCCGGTAAAATAGTGGTTGAATCTTCTGGAAGGAAGTGAACCATGGGTCTCAAGAAGCCCAAATCCGTAAAGCACAACGGTAAGCGTCTCTCAGACATTCTCGGCGCCCACGATAAGTTTTTTTCAGGTAAGGATGGCGGCGTTCGCGCCGACCTGACTGGAGCCAATCTGAGCGGGACGGACCTCAGCGGCACAAACCTCAGCGGCGCAATTCTGGAAAATGCAAATCTTGAGGGCTCCGACCTGCGCAAATCCAAACTCGCTCATGCCAACCTGTCTGGGGCCAATCTTCGCAAGGCCGACTTGCGCAACGCGGATTTGACCGAAGCCGTTCTCCCGAATGCAAATCTCTCGGAAGCTCAGGCCAGTGGCATCGAGTTCTTTCGCTGCGATATGGCTAATGTGAACTTCCAAAAAGCCAACTTGCGCAACACGAATTTCCGCAGCGCAATCCTCAATGGCGCAAATTTCGCCGGGGCCGATCTTGGAGTGGCCATCCTCCGCGAGACCGATCTTTCCCAAGTCGACCTCTCGGGTCTGGATCTTTCCACGACGCTTTTGCCCCGGGGATACACCGTCGCGGCTGCAAAAAAGACCTCCGCTTGACTCGTACCGCCGGTGGCAATCTGCAATCTTGCGTGATAGCCTCACGCTGAAATACGCAAGCCTCTACAGGTCACAGTGGCTACGCCGACCACACAACTCGATAGCTCCGCACTGCGCGCGCGCGTTCTGGAAATTGTGCGCCAACTTCTTATCGAACTCGGCAGCCAGGGCGCTGTGCCTTTGCTCACGTTGCGCTCGAACTTGGATCGCGATTTGGGCCTCGGCAGCCTCGAGCGAGTCGAACTTATCGCGCGCCTCGAACTGGAATTTGGTGTTCGCCTGCCCGATCTCGCTGCCGCGGAAGCCAGTACTCCGGAGGATCTAGCCGCACTCATGGACGGCCGAAACGCCTCCTCTGCCGAGACGAAAGAATCCCCTTCTGCCTTCCGTACTGCAATCGAAACGCAAAAGCTCAGCCGCGAAGCCGAAGACAAGGGCATTTACTCAGCTCAAACGCTGAACGAAGTCCTTCGCTATCGCGCGCTGCATGACGGCACCCGTGTCCATCTAGACGTCACCGAAGATGCCGAAGCCGGCGAAATAAACCATACGCTTACGTTCGCGGAACTCTACTCCGCAGCGCAGCGGTGCGCAGCGGAACTCGCTCGTCTCGGCGTTCCTCCGGGCGGCCGCGTTTCCTTGATGCTTCCCACCTCGCGCGCCTTCTTCGTTTCATACGCGGGCATCTTGCTTGCAGGCGCCATTCCCGTCCCCATCTATCCGCCGTTTCGCGCCGATCGTATCGAAGAATACGCCGGACGCCAGGCCGCCATTCTCAACAACGCGGAAGTTTGTCTGCTCCTGACGTTTCGCCGCGCCGAAGCCGTGGCAAAACTTCTCAAGCCCCGCGTCAAATCCCTTAAGTCCGTGCTCGACGCGGAAAAACTGCTCGATGCAGCGGACAAAGTTCCGCCACTTGCACCCGGCGCCCTGCCTGCCGACCTCCGCGGCAGCCGCATTCGCAAACCAAACGACATCGCTCTGCTCCAATATACGTCGGGCTCAACCGGCAATCCCAAAGGCGTGACGCTCACGCACGCAAATCTTCTCGCCAATATGCGTTCCATCGGCGAAGCCGTTGGGCTCACTGCAAACGATGTCGGTATCAGTTGGCTTCCGCTCTATCACGATATGGGCCTCATCGGCGCCTGGCTCACCCTTCTGTATTTCGGCACTCCGCTCGCCGTCATGTCCCCACTCGCGTTTCTCTCGCGCCCCGAGCGCTGGCTCCAGGCCTTCCACAAGCATCGCGGCACCATCGCCGCCGCGCCAAATTTCGCCTACGAACTCTGCGTCCGAAAAATCGCGGACAAAGATATTCAGGGCGTTGATCTCAGCTCCTGGCGCGCCGCGCTCAATGGCGCCGAGCCGGTCAATCCGGAAACGCTCGATCGCTTCGCCGAACGCTTCGAGGCGTACGGCTTTCGCCGCACATCGCAACTTCCCGTTTACGGCCTCGCCGAAGCTTCGCTCGCAGTCACATTCCCTCCGCAAAATCGCGGCCCTCTCGTCGATCAGGTCGACCGCGAAATTTTCACTTCGCAAGGCAAAGCTGTCCCCGCATCCAATGCCGATACTTCCATCTCGTTCGTTTCCTCGGGCATGCCCATACCGAATCACGAAGTCCGCATCGTGGACGATTCTGGCAACGAAGTTCCCGATCGGACGGAGGGGTTCCTCTGGTTCCGCGGCCCTGGCGCAACCCGCGGCTACTTCAACAATCCGGAAGCCACCGAAAAACTCTTTCCGCAAGGACCGGCGCGCGAGGGCGAATTCGCTTGGGTCAACTCCGGCGATCGCGCCTATCGCGCTGACGACGAAATTTTCGTCACTGGCCGCGTCAAGGACATCATCATCAAGGGCGGCCGCAATCTTTACCCGCACGAAGTCGAAGAACTCGCGGGCCGCGCCGCGGGCATTCGCAAGGGATGCATCGTGGCGTTCGGATTGAAGGACGGCGCCACCGGTACGGAAAAGCTTATCGTCGTGGCCGAATCGCGCGAAACGGAAGCCGCAGCAAAATCCGCCATCGCCGCTGCCGTTACGGAACAAGTTTCCCAGGGCCTGGGGCTTCCGCCTGATCGTGTCGAACTCATTCCGCCCGGCAGTATTCCAAAAACGTCCAGCGGAAAATTGCGCCGCGAAGAAACCAAGCAGCTTTACGTCGCAGGAACGCTCTCCGCCAAAAAAGTTCCGGCCTGGGTGCAGATCGCGCGCCTCGGCGCATCCAGCACCGCTCGCACCGCATCCCAAAGCTTCGTCTCCGGCCTCCGCAAAATCTGGGACGCGATTCGCGGCGTCTACTTCATCTGCCTCTTCATCGCGTGGATTATTCCCTCTTGGATCATCGTTCTCTTTTTCAAAGATGAACGCGCCGCCGGCCGCTACACCAGTGCCGCATTAAAAGCCCTCTTCGCGCTCGGCGGGTGCAAAGTCCATGTTGTCGGCAAGGAGTATATGGACACGCCCGGAGCAAAAATCTACGTTTCGAATCACACGAGTTTCTTTGACGTGCTTCCTTTGATGATGGGCCTCGGCGTCCCGTATCGTTTCGTTGCCAAAAAAGAAGTCCACGCCATGCCATTCATCGGCACGTTCCTGCGCAAAATGGGCCACCTTTCCTTCGATCGCACCGCCAACGTATCCCGCCGTGAAGCCGCGCAAAATATCGAAGACTCGATTCGCGCTGGAGATTCCGTTTTTGTTTTTCCCGAGGGCACATTCGTTCCAGAGCCTGGCATTCGCCCGTTCCAGCTTGGCGCATTCAAGGCCGCCGTGGATACCGGCGCGCCCCTCATTCCTGTATCTCTTGCAGGCACACGCAATTTTCTGCGCGACGGAAAAATTCTCCCAACGCCTAGCGACGTCACCATCACTCTTTCCCCGCCCATCTATCCTCAGCGCGCCGGAAAATCCCAGACCGAAAATTGGCAGGAACTGGTCCGCCTCCGTGACACCAGCCGCGAAGCCATCGCCAAATATTCCGGCGAACCCGTCCTGTAACGATAACTTCGAAAAGCTTTTTCCCTGCAACCTGCGCGAATCCCTCAGCATCTCTATAGACAAACAAGCGAGAGAGTCTTCGCGGCATCCTGCTTCCTCTGCCTGAGGCGGCCCGCGCACGCGAGGTAGCGCCACTGGCGCGTAAACCTGCGCAAAAACCAAACCTAATGGAGGCTGTATGAAACTGAAGGTCGTAGTGTGTCTGCTTGCATTTCTTTCGTTCTCCGCCGCGTCCGCGTTCGCGCAGGACGTTCCCAAACTCGACATCTTCGCCGGATATTCCTACGTCCGCGAAAATCCCAGCACTTCCGGCGTCAGCGGGTTCAATCTCCACGGCGGCAGCGCGAGCGTCGCGTACAACGCAAATCACTGGCTCAGCGCCGTCGCCGATTTCGGCGGCTACCATGCCAACAATATTCTCAATTCTCACGTTGACGGCACGGTTTCCACCTACCTTTTCGGCCCGCGCTTTTCTTATCGCAAGTTTGAGCGGGTAACTCCTTTCGCCCAAACTCTCTTCGGTGTCGCTCACGCCAGCGGCAGCGGCTTTGGCGCAACGAGCACCAACAACGCATTCGCTGCATCATTCGGTGGCGGCGTGGATGTAAAACTCTTCCACCGTTTGTCGTGGCGCCCCGCGCAAGTCGAGTACCTGCTGACGCGCTTCGACGAAACGACAACCAGCCGAGAGACACAAAACAATCTCCGCGTTTCCACTGGCTTCGTCTTTCACTTTTAATTTTCCGCTCTAACGATGTTGGTTGCCTGGCGCGACTTGGGGCTGCGGACAAACTAGGCAGATCCGCGGCCTCCGCTCCTTGCAAAAAAATCGCCAACAAAAAGGGCCGCGCTCGATCAATAGAGTCGCGGCCTTTTTCTGTACCGGTG
This sequence comes from Acidobacteriota bacterium, assembly GCA_018268785.1. GTDB lineage: Bacteria > Acidobacteriota > Terriglobia > Acidiferrales > UBA7541 > Acidiferrum. The sequence continues at coordinate 28,275 of JAFDVY010000001.1, forward strand.
TCCAAATTCCCTGCTACTGATTTAACGTGTACACGACCGTGATGACAGTTTCGACCTCGACCGGAGAACCATTCAAGGTCGTCGGTCGATAACGCCACTGCCTGACTGCATCCATGGCACACTGAACAAACAACGGATCGCCGTCCATCAACTGCAATGATTCGACCGTCCCGTCTGTCGAAATCACGGCGCGCAGTCGCAACTGTCCGGACCTTCGGAGCTGCCGGGCGAGAGGCGGGTAGCAGGGTTCAACTCTATGCAGCAACATTGCCTGTTGCACGTCGCCACCCTTTGAGATTCGTATCGTCTGATTCCGGTTCGTATCCTCAGGCGGCTTTGGACCGCTTTTGCCCGTAAAAAATTCGGTACCGCCTTCTGTTCCCGGAACCGGGACGGAACTATTCCAGTCGGGCGCATCTGCGCCGTTCTGCCCGGGGTTTTCTATCGGCTTGTCACGTAACGAAATCGTGGGCGGAATATTTGTCGGTTGGAAAAAACCTGTGGGCTTCTGTGGAGGCTGCACTGGTTTGTGTTCTGTAATTGGCTTATTCGGCAGCGGCCGGTACGGCGGCATCGGAATCGCGCCGCGATAACTGATCTTCTCCGTATGCCCCAGCAACGGAACCATCACGATCGCTACAAGCGCCACCGACTGCAGCAAAATCGAAATCGTCAGCGCACTCCGCTTCGTTATCCGTTCACGCGCTTTTTGCTCTGAATCTCCTTCGATCAAACAACCGCCCAACACGCTGATCTGCGCGGCGGCTCTTGCATTTTCTTCGCTGGACATCACACACCTCTCCCAAAATTTTGTTCTCATGCGAGCAAATCTTTTTTGCCGCGCCGGCAGATGCAGGTTGCCTTGCCTCCGCCGGCGTGGCGCTCGCAGGGATGTGAGGTACGCGCGTCCTCTCCCTAGCTTTGACACCGCCAGTCATTCCCGGTTCCCGCCTATTTACTGTTCAATTAGTTTTCTGTTCAAGATGGCGCTTGGCCAGCAGTCTATTTCTGTCCAAATGCGCTCAAAAAGCCGTCAATAACCATTGTCTCTTCAATAAGTTGCGGCCCATGTATCAAAACTGCCCATTCGCGCATCTATTGTCTTAGGACGTGGATCCGCTAGGAGGGCCAATCTCATGGAACGGCACTACCCCGAAACTCTGGGCGTGCGCCGCACCGGCTGGGCCGCCCTGGACCGCGATCCGCAGCAGGACACCGTTGAATTCGCCTGTCCGCACTGCGGCGCGCGCGACCAGAAAAATGCCCGCCGCGAACGCACGCTCTATCGCTTTACTGATGGCTTTTTGCAGGACTTGCAGGGCGAAGTAACCGTTTGCCACTCATGTAAACGGCAGCTTCGCGTTGTGCCCGTCGTGCTCTTGCACGATCAGGACGAAGAGCGCCGTTTCGGCGCCGTCTTCTCCGATGATTTCGCGCTTATCGCAAAATAAGCTTCTGTCCCCATGCAACAAAAAAAAGGCGCTCCGATCCGGATCGGGGCGCCCTTTTTTCTTTCTCCATGTTTTTCGGAAAAGATATTGGCAGCACTATCTGCGGTTGTCATTCCTCGAGCGTTTTTGGCCCGAGGAACCTGCTTTTCCTTTCCTCGGTCTGTAACTCATTCCACTGGGAGTGATTTCTGCCTAGTACGCTTGCAAGAACGGATCCACTTCCATGTGGTACTTCTCAAGTCCTGACCGCACAATCTCGAACGCCTCATCCACATTGTCCGCAAACTGCAGCAGCTTGTACTCGTTTTCGTTGATCGTGCCCCAGCGCACCATCGCCTTCCAGTTCAAAACCTCGTCCCAGTATTTTTTCCCGTAAATCAGGATCAAATTATTCTTCGGAAGCTTCCCCGTTTGCAGCAGCGTCATCATCTCCCAAAGTTCGTCCATCGTTCCGAACCCCCCCGGAAAAACAATCAGCGCTTTCGCAATCTGGGCGAACCACAATTTGCGCATGAAAAAGTAGTGAAAATTGAAACTTAGTTCGGGGCTGATATACGGATTCGCAAATTGCTCGTGAGGGAGCTCAATCGAAAGCCCGATCGATTTTCCTCCCGCTTCATACGCTCCCCGATTGGCCGCTTCCATGATTCCCGGCCCGCCTCCCGAGCAAACTACAAACCTGCGCGGCCGAGGACCGAGCGACAGAGCCCACGTCGTCAATTTGTGGGAAAGCTGGCGAGCTTCTTCGTAGTAGCGCGACATTTCCAGCGCGCTCTTTGCTTCGCGCAACGCCATTCGATGCTTCGCTTTTTCTTCTTTGTTCAGTTTGGATACTTTTCTTTCTTTCAGCCGCGTCAGCCGGCCGGCCGCCACTTCATGCGAATCCAGCCTCGCCGAGCCAAACATTACAATCGTGTCGCCGATTCCCTCGCGTTTTAGCTGGGCCAGCGGATCGATGTATTCCGCCAGGATTCGCAGCGGCCTTGCCGGTACGCTTTCCAGGAACTTTTTGTCTTCATGCGGCGCCTTCGGCGCGTGCTGCGGCTTCAATTTCGGGCGTGCATCGGACATGCTCTTGCCTCCGGCTGGATGAGACCTTCCATTGTAGGAATCGCCGCCTTCGGCGGCAACGTCCCCGCGCGCCCCTGCGTCGAATCAAGTACACTCCGTGTAGCGTAGCCACTCATGGCTGCGTCAACGCTGCCCACAGCTGGGCGCCGACGGAAAAACGCCCAATGCCAACACGACTTCAGCTCTCTCTGCTATTTCTTCTCGCTGCTCTCGTCCCATGCCGCGCCTTCGCCCAATCCCCAGACGGACCCATGGTTCCCCGCCCGGACGTTTCCATCCAGCAGCCGCCAAAGCGCTCGGAAGCCACCATCAAAGCCAAAGTCGTTCTCGTCAACGCGCCGGTTACCGTTCGCGATTCGAAAGACCAGATCGTCACCAGCCTCGAAGCCAAGGATTTTCAGCTCACCGATCACGGCGTCGCTCAAACCATTACCCATTTCGACGTCGGTGGCGATCCCATCTCCCTGGTCGTTCTGTTCGAAACCAGCTCGCGCATCGTCCCCATGCTTCCCGCCATTCAAAAATCCGGCATTCTCATCACCGAAACGATTCTCGGAGCAAATGGCGAAGCCGCTATCGTCGGCTTCAACGACTCGATAGACAAGCTGCTTCCCTTCAGCAAAAACGCCGACGAAATTCAAAGTTCTGTCTGGCACTTGCAGGCGGGTACGTCCGGCTCGCGTCTTTACGACGCGATGAATGTCGGCGTCGAAATGCTCACCGGCTTGCCGGAGGCCACGGCTACAACTCCCGGCCGCCGCCGCATTCTGTTGATTGTTTCGGAAGCGTCCGATTTCGGCAGCCAGGCCAAACTCGGCGAAGTCCTCCGTAAAGCGCAGCTCCAGAACATCACCATTTACAGTGTGGGCCTCTCCACCACGCGCGCCTTGCTGCAGCAGGAACCAAAGCAAAATCACACGGACATTTCGCCGCCCGGCACCTATCCGCTTCCGCCAATTCCAGGTAAGCCTCCGGTTCCGGAAGAAGAAGATCCGCGACTAAACAATACTGTGGACTTAATGGCCCTTGCCGTCTGGGCCGTCAGTCATGTCGCTGACAAAGTCAGCGCTCACGCGCTCGAAGTCGCCGCAACAGCCACCGGGGGCGCTCACTTCGCCACCTTCAAAGACCGCACCATCGAAAAAGCCCTGGACGAAATCGGCGGCGAGCTCCACACCCAATACACCATCGGTTACACTCCCACGAACACCACCGCCACCGGCTACCACGAAATCAAAGTCAGTCTGCTCGATCCCAAGTATAAGAATCTAAAACTCCGCTCCCGCCCCGGCTATTACGTCGCCTCGGACGAATAAGTCCACTGTTTTGTGGCGCCGGGCTTCAGCCCGGCATCTTCTGATTTTCTCCGCGATCTCTGTGCTCCCGTCTCTGTGCCCTCTGTGCTAAATCTTTTTCCAACTCCTCTTTTTTCTCCGACTCTGCGGGCTCAGTGGCTCTGTGGCTATCCCTCTTCCGTCGTATCATCGACCCATGTCCTCTGCCTACCACGTCCGCCTCGCCACCAGCACCGACATCCCCACTCTCCACGCGCTCATCGAATCCTCCGTCCGCGTTCTCCAATCCGGCGACTACACTCCCGCACAAATCGAAGGCGCCCTCGGCACCGTCCTCGGCCTCGACACCCAACTTATCGAAGACGAAACCTACTTCGTCATTGAAGCAACAACTCAACCCAATGAAAAGGTAATCGTCGCCTGCGGCGGCTGGAGCAAACGCAAAACTCTCTTCGGCAGCGACCACGCCGCAATTCGCGAATCTCAGCTTCTCGATCCAAAAACCGACGCCGCCAAAATCCGCGCTTTCTTCGTCCATCCCGATTGGGCACGCCGCGGCCTCGGCTCTCTTCTCCTCGAAACCTGTGAAAACGCCGCCAAATCAGCCGGCTTCACTCGTTTCGAAATGGGTTCCACGCTCACCGGAGTCGCCCTCTACAAACTCCGCGGCTACCACGTCGTCGAACCCATCTCCGTCCCCCTCCACAACGGCGAATCCCTCCCCGTCATTCGCATGGCTAAATCCCTACTGTAGCGTAGCCACTCTTGGCCGCGATTGTGCGACCCTGGCCGGCCCGCCGTTCTCTGTTCTTTGACAACCAAGTCTCCGTGCGACTCAGTTTCGTCCCAAAATGGAACTAAAGGAGGTCTACCTCTGCTCTAACTCTTTTAGAATGAATACTTACAGAATTTGGGGGAATTGTGGAGGTGGACAGCCTACACTACCTGCGTCCAGAACGTAGCGTCGCGCGATGCCAGCAGTGCATCCTTCCGCGCATTCCAACGCAGAAAATGATCCGTCTTCGTATGCGCAGTGTGGTGCTCTTTCGATTCCCACACTTCATGCAGCAGAAAAGCTCCAGTCCCGTCCGAAGCGCGATGCAGATCGTATTGCAGGCACCCATCTTCCTTTCGCGTCGGCGCTACCAGCGCGCGAAGCTCCGCTTCCAGAAAAGGTTCGTGCCCGCCGCGAGCGCGCAGTACCACCACAATGGTCAGTCCGCTCTTCGGCAGTTTTGTGTGATGGTGCGCACCGCTCGCTCGTCGCGAACTCTTGCTGCGCTTTCCAGCCTTCCTTGCCTTCTTCTTTGCCATCGCGGCGGGGATTGTACTCTAACCGTCCCAATTGGCAAGCGATATGGAGTGCAGCAGTTGAGCTGACGGCTTTTGCCAGGCCTTGGTCTACTTTGCGGTCTCTTTCTTCCCCACATTCAGATTGTCGAAGTTCATCACGGCGTTCAGCACCAGCGAATATGTCCCGCGGGTCTCGCCGCGATAAATTGGATTGATGGAAAACAGCACCACATGTCCTTGTCCTACCGGCATGTCCAGCACCGCGGGATGCTGTGCAATCTCTCCGCCATTTTCAATCAAACCGGAAACGAGCAAGTCCTTCGCGTCCGCAAATCTCATCACCACGCGAGCGCGGTTCGCCGCCGGAATCACTCGCGCGTTGTTATGCGCCTGTTCGTCACTCACCGGAGGATACTCCCAGGTCTCCGCTTCCGCCTCTTCGGGGATTTCCGAAGCGGCGCGACCCACGGCATAATCCGCTTCGTCTTTTTTCCCGCGGCCCGTCGGCCGTTCCCGCATATCGGGGCCAAGATGGCGGCGCCGCCGTCCTCCGGCAATGCCGCTCAGCGAAAAAATGATTCCGTCGTCGCAGTATGCGGAATTTTTCTCTTCGTAACCGTACGCAATTGGGCTTGCGCCGTCCACAATTTGCGTTCCCACAATCGCGCCGACCATTTTCATTTTCTCGCTGCGCGCCGCGTTCACGCCCATCCCCATTCCCACGCTGAGCGCGAACTGCGCCGTGTCGTCCACAGCCACGAGCACGCCGCCCTTGTTCACAAAGTCCTGAAGCTTCAGCAAACCGTCGTAGCCAAGGCCGGGCCGCATGTCATCCGTTGAATCGTTTTTTCCAACGAGATTGGGAGTCAGCTCCGTTGTTTTCCACGGCAACGGGTTTCCCCACGACGTCGGCAATCCTTGAATGATCGCAGTTGCGGACGCGTTGATTCCAACAGGAGGAAAGAGAATCACGTCGTACTTCTCGCGCAAATCCGGAATCTTCGCAATGGCTTGCGTGCTCATGTAATCGTAGGGAACTTGCATCGAATCGAGCGCAAGCCGCCACCAGCCCTCGGATTGCGTGTTCAGCCAGGTATGGACGTACGCGATGCGCGCGGCACGAACAGGATGTGTTTTCACGCTGGGCGCGGCGCCAAGCGCAATAGCCTGCAAGCCAAGTTCCTTGGCGGCGGATTCCACGTCGGAGCGCTTTGCGCCATGAATCAAAAATGTTCCGCGCGTGAATTTTGTTCCACCGGCTTCAAACGCTTCTTCCGCGGCGTCGATGCTTGCATCTTTCAGTTTGTAGCGCAGAGTGGCGAGCGCGGGTTCCGCGTGATTGCTGATGGCAAAAATCGCGCCTTCGCCTTTCACGCCGCCCGCCGCGTGGACATTCGCGACTTTTTCCATCGGCGCGTCGAGAACTCTTGCATCCGTCACGCGAACAACTTGCACGCCGAAGAGCTCGCTGAACGACCAGGCGGTATCGTCATAAGGAGTCTTCTGCGGATCTTCCGGGCTCCAGTACTGATGATCCAAAAGAGCATCCGCGATGCGCGAATACGGCTGATCCATGCGAATCACGTAGCTCCCGGCGGGGAAACTGCGTGTGGTTGGTTCCTTTTTTTCGTCTTTCGCGTCTTTTGTTTCGGTGGATTTTTCGCCCTCTTTTTTCTTTTCTTTTTTCATCGGCAAACTGACCGTGAAGGCAGATTTCGCTCGCGAAACTTCCACTTTCTGCTTTTGCAAAGTTTGCAGCAATTCCACTTGCAGCGTCGCGCGCGGCTCATCCGCCGGCAAGACGTACGCAGCAGGACCTTCCGCGCCAGGCTTGGTCACGGACCTCTTTGCCTTCAAGTAGAAATTCTTCAGAAAGAGTTGCTTGTTTTCGTTGAAGTAGTGAAGCGAAGTCAGCAAGCCGGTCTCTTCGTAATTGTTGTTGTCTCGCTGCGACCAAAGCGCCTTTGGCAGCGGCGGATTCTGCTTGTACCAGGTGCGGGCGTATTCTTCGGGTTCGAGCGTGCGCTCGCGCGTGTCGGCATTTCCGTTGCCGAACGTTTCATAAAGGCGGCTGATTCCGTTGTGCATCGCCGCGATAAACATCAAATATCCCGGCGACCAGGTATCGAAATCGCCGTGCGTGAAAACTCCCGGCATTCCGAATTTGGTCATGTCGGCCACGTTGCGCGACGCGATCATGTTCCATTCGTCGGCAAGCAGCGGATCAATCCACGCGTTGTACGGCCCGTCACCGACGGTGTTGTCGTAAAGATAGGGCACCGATTCGTGCAGATCATGCAGCACTTGGGCGTTCCAGCTTACGTAGGTGTTCAGAACGTTTTCCGTCAACTTCAGCGTGACGGCCATCGCGTCGCGATTGTTGTCGTGAGCGACGTATTTGCCCCAGTAAATGAGCGGCGGATAAAACTCCTTCGGGTGTGCCAGGTGCCATTTGTAGATGTCCACTACACGCGCTCGGCCGTCCACTTCCACAACCGGCGTGATCAACGTGATGACGCCGTCGCGAATGTCCTTGATGTATGGGCTTTCGTCCACGGCGAGACGGTACGCCAATTCCATCAACGCGGTCGGGGCGCCGGTTTCCGGCGAGTGAATCGTGCCGGTAATGTAATAGACCGGCGTGCTTTGGGCGACGAGTTTGTCCGCTTCCGCGTCGTTTAACTGAATGGTTCGCGGATCGGCCAGTTTTGCGAGACGTGCGCGATTCTCTTCGAGCTTTTTGAGATTTTCCTCGGAGGAAACCGCTACCGCAATCATTTCGCGGCCTTCTTCGGTCGTGCCGATGGAAATCACTTTCACGCGCGGGCTCTTGCTTTCGAGCAGGCGCATGTATTTATAAACTTCTTCGGGATAAGGAAGGATTCCCGGCGCGCCGGCAACATCGCCCAATACGACTTCCGGTGTTGGCACAGTTTTTGAAGCGGGCAAATAATCCACAAGCGGCGAAGCGAAATAAGCAGCGGTGGTGTATTTCTTGATTTTCGCGGTGTACGCCTCGTCCACCGGCTGCTTGGGATCGCGCGCAGGCGCAGATTCCCCGTCAGCCCAAGTCACGGGCGCGAGCACCAGAATAAGCAGGACGAAGAAAGAAAGTTTTGAGAGAAGGCCGCTTTTCATGAAAAGTCTCCTGGGGTCAAGGGCAACTGCGGGCGGGATTGTAGCGCAGAAATGCGCCTCGCGGCGCGCGGGAATCACTGTTTCGAGGATTTGTTGGTTGATTCGGCTCGTAACTATTCGGCAGCGATAAACTTCAAGCAAACGGGCGAGGGAACGGAGACGTTGTCTCCGGTCGGAGTGAGTTGCCCTGAGTTTGCGTCGATGTGGAAGGCCACGATGGTGTCGCTCCACTGATTTTCGACAAAGAGAAAATTTCCAGACGGATCGAGCGTAAAGTGGCGCGGCTCTTTTCCTCCGGTCGGAATGTGTGCCAACTGTGACAGTGTTCCTTTTTTCGGATCAATTGCGAAAATGACGATGCAGTCATTTCCCCGATTGGAAACATAAAGAAAGCGCCCGTTCGGATGCACGGCGACTTCGGCGACATCGTTACGGCCGGAAAATTCCGGTGGAAGTGTAGAGGGGCTGTTGATCTGTTTTAGATCGCCGGTTTTGGAGTCGTAGGAAAAGCTGGTGGCGGTGGAGGCGAGTTCGCTGGCGACAAAAAAGAATTTTCCGTTTGGCGAGAAGATTCCGTGGCGTGGGCCCGACCCTGCTTTCAAAGCGGCGGAGGGTGGTATGTGCGGGCCAAGGGTGCCTTTTTTTGCGTCGAACTGAAAAATCAGGACCTGGTCGAGGCCCAAATCCACGGCGAGAACGTAGCGATTGTCGGGACTGGTCTCGATCCAGTGCGCGTGCGGACCGTCCTGATTTTTGTGAGGGCCGAGTTTGCCGCTGTCCTGGTTTACGGCCGTTTTTTCGCCGATTTTTCCGTCAGGAAGAATGGGAAAAATGGCAAGCGTCCCGGATGTGTAGTTTGCAACGAGGATGTATTTGCCTGTTTGGTCAAGTGAAATGTAGCAGGGATCTTCGCCAAGAGAGGGGACTTGATTGAGTTGCGTGAGTTTTCCGGTTTTCGCATCGAGAGCAAACGAAGTGACGAAACTGGCCTTGCCGCCTTCGTTGACGGCGTACAGAAATTTTCCGCTGGGATGAATGGCGACAAAGGAAGGGTCGGGTGTTTCAGCGGCAACACCCATCGGTGTCAGTTTGCCACTCTTCGCATCGTAGCGAAATTCGTAAATGCCTTTGCTTTGCGTTTTCGTGGTGTACGTTCCAACGAAGGCGAAGAAATCCGTCGGCTGCGGCTTCTGCGGTTTCTTGTCTTTCGCAAATCCGAAGAAAACAGGGATGAGCAGCACAACCGAGAGGGACAGGGCGCGGCGAAAAGTTTTCATGGCTTTGGGATTCTAGCATCCAAGGGGGTCAAAAAATCGCCGGACTGCCTGAATGCCGGTTTTGTTTTCGCTGGTTCCTACATAGAGAGGAGCGCCGATGAGGCACTCCTCTCACGTTTGCTTTAGGAAAACTACTTCTTTTCTTCTTCCTCTTCTTCGTGGAGGACGGCGGCGGCGGCGATGGAATCGTCTCCATCGAGCTTTAGTAACCGCACGCCTTGGGTCGAGCGGCCGGCTTCTCGAATTTCGTTCGCGTGGACGCGGATGACCTTTCCGTGCTCGGTGATGATCATGACGTCGGACTCTTCGGTGACTTGCAGAGTGGCGACGACGGAGCCGTTGCGGTCGGTGGTCTTCATGTTGACGACGCCTTTGCCGCCGCGTGAAGTGATGCGGTATTCGGCGAGTGCGGTGCGCTTTCCGTAACCCTTTTCGGCGACAGTGAGCATCAGCGTGGTAAGGGAATCTTTGATGTGTTCGTTTTCGAGCTCTTCGAGATTCTGCGTGGTCTTCTTGTGTTCCTTGGCGATGATTTCGAAGTCGGGCTGAACGGCGTCCATGCTAACGACGTAGTCGTCCTTGTCGAGATCCATACCGTTCACGCCGCCGGCGTTGCGGCCCATGGCGCGGACTTCGGTTTCGCGGAAGAGAATCGCCTGGCCTTCATGGCTGGCGAGGAAGATCATTTGCTTGCCATCGGTGAGCTTGGCGCCGATGAGCTCGTCTTTGGCTTCGAGGTTGATGGCGATGATGCCTGTTGAGCGCGGGTTTGAGAATTCCGTGAGCGAGGATTTTTTCACGGTGCCATTTTTGGTGGCCATGAAAACGAAGCGGTCCGCTTCTTCCAGGTTTGTGGCGGCGACGAGAGCGGTGAGCTTTTCGTCTTCCTGGAATTTCACCAAGCTGGTGATGGCTTTTCCGCGCGTCGCGGCAGCGGCTTCGGGCAATTCGTAGACTTTCTGCCAGTAGACGCGGCCCTTCGAAGTGAAAAGCAGAATGTAGCTGTGCGCGGAGGCGACGAAGAGGTGTTCGACGAAATCCTCGTCCTTCGTCTTGGCGCCGATGCGTCCTTTGCCGCCTCGCGTTTGATGGCGGTAGGTGTCGGCCGGGGTGCGCTTGATGTAACCGGCGTGGCTCACAGTGATGAGCTGGTCGGTGTCGGCGATCAAGTCTTCGAGCTTGATTTCGTCGACTTTGTCCACGATTTGCGTGCGGCGGTCGTCGCCGTAGGCTTTGTGAACTTCTTTTAGTTCGGCGGTGATGACGGCTTTCAGCTTGCGCTCGCTGGCCAGGATCTCTCGCAATTCGGCGATCAAATCGCGGATGGATTTCAGTTCGCCGAGAATTTCGTCGATGGAGAGCTGCGTCAGGCGATGCAACTGCAGTTCGAGGATGGCGTCGATTTGTTTGTAGCTCAGATTGAGCGAATTACTACGGCCTTGCGCTTCGATTTCCGCCGCACCGACAAAGCGATACTTGCGACCATCGAGCTTTACGCCTTCGAGCTTTTTCTGCTTGCCGTTTTCGGTGATGGTGACGTCCTGCTCGCTGAAATACTTGAACAGGTTTTCTTTCGCTTCCGCGCGGCTGGAAGATCCGCGGATGATGCGGATGACGTTGTCGAGATGGTCGAGCGCGATCTGATAGCCGACTAAAATGTGTTCACGTTCTTCGGCTTTGCGCAATTCGAAGATGGTGCGGCGGCGCACGACTTCCATGCGGTGTTCGATGAAGAGCTTGATGAGCGGAATAAGGCCAAGTTCGCGCGGCTGGCCGCCGACGATGGCGAGCAGGATCATGCCGAAGGATTCCTGCATCTGGGTGTGCTTGAAGAGATTGTTGAGGATGAGCTGCGATTCCTCGCCGCGCTTCAGCTCGACGACGATGCGCATGCCTTCGCGCGAGGATTCGTCGCGCACGTCGGAGATGCCTTCAATTTTTTTGTTTTGTACGAGATCGGCGATGCGCTCGATCATTTTCGCTTTGTTGACCTGATAGGGAATTTCTGTGATGACGATATTTTCGCGGTCTTTGCCGGCTTCTTCGATGGCGGCTTTGGCGCGCATGGTGAAGCTGCCTCGGCCGGTTTTGTACGCGGATTCAATGCCTTCACGGCCGGCAATGTACGCGCCCGTTGGAAAATCGGGACCGGGCACGATCTTCATGACTTCTTTGAGCGTTGCGTCGGGCTTTTCGATCAGAAGGATCGCGGCATCCACGATTTCGCGCAAGTTGTGCGGCGGAATGTTCGTGGCCATGCCGACGGCGATGCCGCTGGCACCATTGACGAGCAAGTTTGGAATACGCGACGGAAGAACGACGGGCTCTTCACGGGTCTGATCGAAGTTGGGAACGAAATCGACGGTTTCTTTTTCGAGGTCGGCGAGAATATCTTCGGAAATTTTCGCAAGGCGCGCTTCGGTGTACCGCATCGCCGCGGGAGGATCGCCGTCAACGGAGCCGAAGTTTCCCTGGCCGTCGATGAGCGGATAGCGCATGTTGAAATCCTGCGCGAGGCGAACGAGCGCGGGATAGATGACGGCTTCGCCGTGCGGGTGATAGTTGCCGGAGGTGTCGCCGCAGATTTTTGCGCATTTGCGGTAGCCGCGATTTGAAGCGAGGCCGAGATCGTTCATGGCGACGAGGATGCGGCGCTGGACGGGTTTTAGCCCATCCCGAACGTCGGGGAGCGCGCGAGCGATGATGACGCTCATGGAGTAGTCGAGATACGACTTCCTCATCTCCGCTTCGATATCGATCGGGAGCACTATCGATTGTTTTATTTCGTCCGCCATTTTTCCTCACTCTGCCTAAATCTTGCGCTTCTGTTGCTGTGCCCGCTGGATAGCTTGGACGTCTGCTATATCCTGTGGTCGTCCGCTGGCGATTTTTGCGGCTACCAATCCTTCCGCCGAGATGAAGTCTGCGCTGCCCAATTCGAGCGGGACTTCAACGCGATTACGCCAGCATTCCACAAAATCAATCCCCGGAAGGTCCGGAAAGATGTCCACCTGACAACGCGGAACACCGACGCGAAAAAACGTTCCCGGCTTCAGCAAAGCTTCAAAGACCGACTCAATATTGGACGCGGACCGTCTTGTCCGTTCCTGTGCTCATTGGAGCCCTCAAGTCCGCCTCGCGGCGCGTTCGAGCACGTAGGCTTTCACCGTGTCGAACGCGTCGGCTGCGTTTGTAAAACGCTGCGGAGCAAATTCCGCTTCAAGTTGCTGCAAAAATTCGTCGCGCTCTACTTCTGTCGTGAACTCTGCGGCCACTCCGTTTGCTAAGTCCGGGGCATCCGTTGCTACGGCGCGAAATTCCGAACAGCTCAAGCCACGCAAACCGGGCAATGTTGTCCATCCAAGCTGGTAAATCATTGTGCCGCCATTGCCGCACTAAGCCACTCCACTCTACCCTTGGCCTCACGAATCGCATCTTCTAGCGTTGCCAAGCGAGATCCGTCACCGATCCCGGTCGGCGCCCAACTATCCTCAGGCACCCAGAACCTCCACTCCTGAAAACCGAACGTCCCGTCCAAGCGTCGCTGAAACGTGACGCGCCGTTCGTCACGGCTGTCATAAATCGTAAGCAAGCTGTCTCCTTCTTGCTTACGAGCGCCCATCAAATATCCAGGTTCACGACTTCGAGGGCGTTTTCCTCGATGAACTTGCGGCGTGCTTCGACATTTTCGCCCATGAGGGTCGTGAAAATATCTTCAGCGGCGACGGCGTCTTCGAGCTTCACCTGAAGCAACGTGCGCGTGTCCGCGTTCATCGTGGTGTCCCAGAGCTGCTCCGCGTTCATTTCGCCGAGGCCCTTGAATCGCGTGATGGTGAAGTCTTTTTTGGCGTCTTCGACGACGTAATTCAGAACGTCGGTGACTTTTTCCTTGTTCACCTTGGTGCCGTTGGTGGAGATGGTGAACGGCGGATGATTGAACTCTTCGATCTGCTTCGCCAGTCCGCGCAGGCGCTTGTATTCGGGGTTCGACGCAAGGGCCCAATTGATTTTCTGGTTGTGCGGCGGGCCGAACTGGATTTCGTAGAGGCTGTGCTCTTCGTCGAAGGTGATTTTTCCTTCGAGCTTCAGCTTGGCTTTGTCGATTTCCTTCAGGATTTTTTCAAGCGCTTTCTTGTCTTCGAAGTCGGTTTTCTTTTCGAGGCCGCTTTCGGCGAGGATTTCCACGAGGGCAGGCTCGCGGAGCCGGCGGCCGAGCTTTGCGGCGGCGGCTTCGTACTCCTGGACATTCAGCAAGAAAGAGGTGAGTTTCGCACCGTCGAGATTGACGCCTTCTTTCGCTTTGACAACGTGATCTTCAGTGGCGCGCTTCATCAGCTCGCGCGCGAAGTCGCGTTCGTCGCGAATGTACTTTTCCGTTTTTCCGCGCTTGACGCGATAGAGCGGCGGTTGAGCAATGTAAATGTGGCCGCGATCGATGAGCTCTTTCATATGGCGGAAAAAGAACGTGAGGAGCAGCGTGCGAATGTGGCTGCCGTCGACGTCGGCATCGGTCATGAGAATAATTTTGTGATAGCGGAGCTTGCCGGCGTCGAAATCGTCCTTGCCGATGCCGGTACCGAGCGCGGTGATGATGGCGCGAATTTCTTCGTGACCAAGCATCTTGTCGTAGCGCGCCTTTTCGACGTTGAGAATTTTACCTTTCAGGGGAAGGATCGCCTGATATTTGCGGTCGCGGCCCATTTTTGCGGAGCCGCCCGCGGATTCGCCCTCAACGACGAAGAGCTCGCACCGACTGGGGTCGCGTTCCTGGCAATCGGCGAGTTTGCCGGGCAAGCCGCTGGAATCCATGGCGGATTTGCGGCGCGTGAGTTCGCGCGCTTTGCGGGCGGCTTCGCGAGCACGGGCTGCGTCAATGCACTTTCCGATGATGCGGCGCGCGACTGTCGAATGTTTGTCGAACCATTCGCCGAGGCGTTCGTTGACGATCTGCTCGACATCGCCCTTGATGTCGCTGTTGAGTTTGCCCTTGGTCTGGCCTTCGAACTGCGGCTGGGGGAGACGCACACTGACGACCGCGACAAGACCCTCGCGAACGTCATCGCCGGTGATGCTGACTTCGTCTTTCTGCTCCTTAAGCATTCCGTTGGCGGAAGCGAAGTTGTTGATAGTGCGCGTCAGAGCGGAGCGGAAGCCGGAAAGGTGCGTGCCGCCGTCGACCGTGTTGATGGTATTGGCGAAGGCGAAGACGTTTTCGCCGTAGCTGTCGTTGTACTGGAGCGCAATTTCGATTTCGACGTTGCCACGCTTGCCTTCCATATAGATCGGCGAATCGTGGAGGGTTTCCTTGCCGCGGTTGAGGTGTTTGACGAATTCGGCGATGCCGCCGGTGAATCGGAATTCGGCGCTTTTTTCGGTGCGCTCGTCGGTCAGCGTGACCTTGAGACCTTTGTTCAAGAACGCGTATTCGCGGAGGCGAGTGGCGAGGGTGTCGTAGCTGAAGACTGTTTTTTCGAAGATGCTGGCATCGGGATGGAACGTGACTTTGGTGCCAGTCTTACGCGTCTTTCCGGTTTGCTTGAGCTTCGAGGTGGGCTTGCCTTTTTCGTAGGTCTGTTCCCAGACGGCGCCATCGCGCTGAATTTCGAGTTCGAGCCAGTCCGAGAGCGCGTTGACGACGGAAACGCCGACGCCATGGAGACCGCCGGAAACTTTGTAGGTGTCGCTGTCGAATTTTCCACCGGCGTGGAGAACGGTGAGAACGACTTCCGCGGCTGGACGCTTTTCCGTGGCGTGCATGTCGACGGGAATGCCGCGGCCGTTGTCGACGACGGTGACAGAATTATCTTCGTGAACCGTTACGTTCACTTCGTCCGCGTGGCCAGCCATTGCTTCGTCGACGGAGTTGTCGACAACTTCCCAGACGAGGTGATGCAAACCCATTTCGCCAGTTGAGCCGATGTACATCGCGGGACGCAGGCGCACTGCTTCGAGTCCGCCGAGCACTTTGATGGATTTTGCGTCGTACTGATGTCCACCCGACGCCTTGCCGCCAGCATTTTCTTTATCGCCCATGTGTCTCCCTCAGTGCGAATCCGGAACAGCGAAACTTGCGCACGATTCGTGCAAGCGCAAAACAGACTGCGAATTACAGTGCGAGCTGTTTGAGCTCGCAAATTTTTCTTGAAGCCAGGAAAGGCGTGCGTGCGGATTTTTCCGTGCGTCCTTCAGGGACAGCCGCGAAGCGGCGCGTTCCTTACCCTTTGATCCCGGTGCAGCACCGAGACTCGTAGGGTTCCTGCTCCATCCCGTCTCGCGCAGCGAGACGCGGCGAAGGCTGAAACAACTCCATGCGAATTTTGACCAAACGCCTCTGGCGCGAAGCGAAAAACAGGCCGAAATTCACGTGGCGAACGTGTCGATTTGGAGGAAACAAAAGCGAATCGACAACAAAGAAATTGTACCGGAAGCAGGGCGAATTCTCAAGTAGAAACGAGCTGCAGAGAGCCAAGTAAAGCCAATATTTTCTTGTATTTATGTCTGGTTGCCAAATCTATCTCGTGCTCTATTTTGGGGCACTTTTTTGGATGCGGGCTGCCGTGGCGGCGGGAACGATTGACGTAGTTTTAGACATGGCAAGGACATATGAGGTGCCAAACTGGCACCTCATATGTTAGCTAATGCTATACTTTTTGATTTAGATATTCCAGTGATTAGCGCCGGGCTGCGGGTGGCGTGTCAGATGCGCATCGGCATGATGATGTAGCGGTAGCGATAGGATTCGTCGGCGAGGGGACGCATCTGGCCGGCGGACTGTTCATCTTTTAGTTCGATGCTGATGGGACCCTCCGCCGCGGCCGCGAGAAAATCCAGCATGTAGCTGGAATTGAAGCCAATCGAAATCGTGTCGCCTTTGTATTCCTTGTCGATCGTTTCCCTGGCTTCGCCGTATTCGGGGCTGGAGGCGGAAATTTCCACGCCTTCCCTGGAAATGGAAAGTTTGACCGCGTGCGAACGCTGATCGGCAAGTTGCGAAACGCGGCGGACTGCATCGGTAAGTTCTGTGCGCTCCAGAACAATGCTTTTGTTGTTATCGCGGGGGAGCACGGCTTCGTAGTTCGGGAACTGGCCAGTGAGAATGCGCGAAATGAGCAAGCGATGGCCAGCCTGGAAGAACAAGTGGCTTTCGTCTTTAGCGAATTCCATCTGCGCATCGGAGCCCGATGCGGCCGCCAGTTTTTCGACTTCATCCATCGCCTTCTTGGGAATGAGCACTTTTACTTCGCCGTTGAGGCCGGCGAGCTTCTGATCGGTCTCCGCGAGAGCCAGACGGTGGCCGTCGGTCGCGACCATGGCGACGGTGTCCGGCTTAAGGATTAACAAGCCCCCATTGAGCGTGTAGCGAGACTCTTCCATAGAGATGGCGAATTTTGTTTTTCCAATCAGGCTCTCAAGTGTCGCAGTGGAAATCTTGACCATTACATGCGGCATAGCAGGCAGGGCGGGAAAATTTTCTTTGGCCATGCCGACAAGTTTGTATTTTTTCTTGTCGCTGACGATTTCGACCCAATGATTATCCAGAAGCTTGAACTTGATTTCGCCTTCTGGCAACAGGCGGACCAACTCAAGCAGTTTCTTGGCAGGGATGGTTCCGGCGCCCTCTTTTTTGATTTTGGCTTCGCAAGAGGTGCGGACACTGAGTTCGAGGTCGGTCGCCGTGATGGTCAGGCGGCTTCCCTTCGCCTCGACCAACAAGTTCGAGAGGATGGGGATTGTGGTCTTGCGCTCGACGACGCCTTGCGTGGCGGTGAGTTCATTCAACAGCGCTGATTTTGTGACGCTGAATTCCATGGATTGACTATCCTCGCGTGCGGTTCCAGGTGCTGTCATTGCGCAAGAACCTTTCTTGGGGACACAGCTTTACCAGGCGCTACTTTACTCGCATTTCAGGCTGGTGAAAAGTGGTCTGATCACCAGGACTCTGTGGAAATTGTTGGGTAATTCTTCGGTTCCGAGTTTTTACCGGGGCAACATTTCCCGTTTCGGAAAAACCCACAGTCAAAAGCAACATGCAACAAGAAGTGATTTTTTATTCTTGAAAAATAAAACTACCCTTGTTGTTGTGATAGTGCCTGTGAATCTGTGGAAAGCGCCATAACACCGTTTGTTGGTATGGCTTGGGGGTTCTGCTTTCCAGTGGCGAATTGTGCAAACAGGAGAAAACTCTTCGCGCGCTTTCAGGACAGGCTACCAGAACAAGATTTCTTGCACGCGATTCAACAATCTGTCCGCAACATTTCCGCCGTTTCTCCACAGCGGAGAGTTGGCGCAAAAACGATCAGTCGCGCCGAGAATACAGCGCGACGGTAATTTCAGGGCAGATTTTATAAACAGAGAGAACTACTGGAGCGCATCCATCAATCTCGTGATGGTGCGATTAAGGTCTTTATCGGAGCGGCGCATCTCTTCAATCTTGTTGATGGAGTGAAGAACAGTGGTGTGGTGCTTGCCGCCGAATTGCCGGCCGATTTCGGGCAGCGACGCCGTGGTGAGCTGCTTCACGATGTACATGGCCACTTGCCGCGGAAACGCGATGGCGCGCGTGTTGCTTCTGATCTTCAGATCCTGTTCGCGTAAATTGAAGTGTTCGCTGACGCGCTTCTGGATCAGGTCGATGGTAACGCGCTTTTCCTGCGACGCGATAATATTGCGTAAAACCTGCTGGGCGGTCGCCAGGGAAATCGTTGCGCCAGTAAGCGAGGCATAAGCCATCAGGCGCGTCAGAGCGCCTTCCAACTCGCGAACGTTCGACTTGATGGCCCGGGCAATGTATTCGGCGACTTCATCGGGCAAGCCGAATCGGTCGTTTTCCGCCTTTTTCTGCAAAATCGCAATTTTGGTTTCAAGATCGGGCGGTTGAATATCCGCAATCAAGCCCCATTCAAAGCGGGAGCGCAGCCGCTCTTCGATCGAATTGATGTCTTTGGGCAGACAATCCGACGAAATCACGATCTGTTTGCCCTGCTCGTAGAGCGCGTTGAAGGTATGGAAGAACTCTTCCTGGGTGCGCTCCTTGCCTGCGATGAACTGGATGTCGTCCACGAGCAATACGTCCACGGTGTGGAAACGGTCGCGGAAGGAGATCATCTTGTCGAAGCGGAGGGAGTTGATGACTTCAATGGTAAATTTTTCGGCGCTGACGTAGCAAAGCCGCGCAGCGGGGTTCTTCTTCTTGATCACATGCCCAATGGCGTGCATCAAATGGGTCTTGCCCATGCCCACACCACCGTAGAGGAAGAGCGGGTTGTAAGCTTTTGAAGGCTGCTCGGCAACAGCTTGCGCCGCGGCACGCGCAAACTCGTTCGACTTGCCGACAACGAAGGTGTCGAAGGTATAGCGCGCCTGCAGCTGGTTGTCGCTGCTTTCGAAGTCCAATTTCGATTGCTTGATGGGGGTAGCGGAGGCAACGGGAACCGGCGCAGCCTCTTCCTCGGTGCAAACATACTGCACCTTCAAATTCGGCATGCCCAATTCATGGAAAACGGCCCGAATGATCTCGCCGTAGGTCCGGGTAAGGACCTGGCGGAAGACGACGGTGGGAATCTGCACGTAAATCGTATCGCCATCGGCCTTGTTCAGGCGGGTAGGCGCAAACCAGGTCGTAAACGTATTGAGGCTGACCCGGGACTTCACACGTTCCAGAAGCTTATCCCACATTCCAGAGGTTTCTCGTTCCTTTGCGATATGCGCAGCAGTCGTCATTAGACAAAAATTCCGTACTCAACTATTTCCACAAGTGTGGAATACCTGTGGAAAGCAACTTTGTGGCTAACTTCCCTTTTGACTTTCGAGTTTTCCCGCGCCCACTTCGTGCAAGAGGTCCCTGATGTCCAGCGCGCGGCGTCCCGATGTTGTTGGCCCGTTTACCGCCGCTTTTTCACAGCGCGGGATTGTCTCCGATTGGCCTTTATCGAGCAAGCGAAAAGTGTGCGAAGACTTCGAACGCCATGCACATTAGACTAACAGGATTTCCACAAGCACAAAAATTGTGCAATTTGCAGCCCGGCGCAGCGAGCGCGCATTTATTTTCTGGGAAAAACGCAAAATTGCAAAATTCGAGGGCGAAGGAAAAGTTTTTATAAAGTACTGCACGATAACTCGGGGCTGTGGAAAAGAATTTTTCAATGAAAATTTATTTTGCATTTAATGCGCTTCCGGCCGTGAGAATTCATAAATACCAATCGGGTCGCCGCCGATGATGAGACGGTCTTTCAGCACGAGGATCACGTTCGCTTCGAGGCGGGAATTGTCCGGCGTGTAGAGGAGATAGGTGGCGCGACGGTTTCCGTCCTTGTCGAAGTGCAACAAGGTGTCGCCCATGGCCATCCAGACTTCTCCGGTCTCGCGGTCGACGCCGATCGCCGTCAGTATCCGCTTGAAAATCGGCGGATCGCCTTTGCGCTCCTGTTTTTCAATTTCGCGGCGCAGCGCTTGGGCTTGCGGCTCGGCATCGAGCGCCGTATAGCGAACTTCCTGCTTGGCGTAGCCGAAGCGGTCGAACTGTTTCACGGTTGGTTCTGGAAAATAGTTATAGCCATAATAAAGATGCGCGTGATCGTCCGTGGCCAGCTCGCCGATATTCAGGAAGCGGTTCAGCTCCGAGCGTTCGGTGAGCGTATCCATGTCACCGAATTCGCGCACGCGGCGGCCATTCTTGTCGAAAACGACCACCAACGAAGGATCGCGAAAGGTTGCGACAGCGACTTCGCCGTCCGGCAACGCGGCGACGGAAACCGGGGCATTGACGGGAATTGATTTCAGGTGGCGGCCTTCTTTTGCGTACACCTGTATGGCATTTGCGCCGCGGTCGGCCACGTAGATTGTGCCGTCCGCGTCCACGTCGCAGTCTTCCCCGAATTGCGTGAGCACTTCGCCGGATTTGCGCAATTCCTCGAGAGCGGCGGGCTGCAATCCCGAGGATTCCTTCATGGCGAGAAGTTTTTTCCCGTCAGGAGAGAAGACAACCAATCCGGGATTGGGCGAGGCCAAAACATAGAACTTGCCATCCGCGCCATGGCGGACCGCTTTCAAGCCCGGACCAATAGGGGCATAGACGCGCCGCTTGGCGACGAGTTCGTCATCCACCTGAGCTGCGGCTCCATAGGCCGCGCCCAGCACCAGACACAACACTGCAATTGCCTTCAAACTCGTTTTCGATACCGCTTTCAAGGCTGGGTCCAACCCTTCTTCCGTCTTTCGATGTCTCTTGAGATTAACTTCCTTGTTTTCAGGTTGCTTCGCGGTCCTGGAAAGTCCGCGGCTCTTGTGTTCAATCAATTCTCAAACATACCCGTTCAATGGACTTGGCCTGCAACCGGCCGCCGTTTCGCGGGCCAACGTCGTCCGTTTCAATCAGCACGCAGTTCATTTGGACATTGCCCTGCGCCACTTCAAAGCGCGCGGGCATGCCGTCCAGGAATTTCTTCACGATAGCGACGCGATCCATGCCGATGACACCGTCGTGCGGGCCGGTCATCCCGACGTCCGTGATGTAAGCCGTGCCTCGCGGCAAAACGCGCTCATCCGCCGTGGTCACGTGCGTGTGCGTGCCCACCACAGCGGTGACGCGGCCGTCGACATACCAACCGAATGCAATTTTTTCGCTGGTGGTTTCCGCGTGCATGTCGATCAAGACAAAACTGACATCCAAGGGCAGGCTTGCCAGCAATGAATCCGTTTCTCGAAACGGATCGTCGTTCGATGCCATAAAAACGCGCCCTTGGACGTTAATTACGGCGTATTTCACGCCGTTGCGCGCTGTTCCCATATATACGCCCGCCCCAGGACTGCCCTCGGGAAAATTGGCCGGGCGAAGCAATCGCGGCTCGTGTGGCATGAATTCGAGAATCTCGCGCTTGTCCCAACTGTGGTTGCCGCCGCTGAGCACGTCAATGCCGTAACTGAAAAGTTCTTCGGCGATGCGCGGCGTAATGCCGAATCCCGCGGCGGAATTTTCCCCGTTGGCGATGACCAGGTCAATTTGCTTCGTCGAAACGAGATCCGCCAGCCGCTCGCGAACAATCTCGCGTCCGGGGGCGCCGACAATATCTCCAATAAAAAGTACGCGCATAGAAAGTCAGTAGTAAGTTGCAAGTTTTCAGTTGTCTGTCAGAAGCCGGACGCGCTGTAAAACTGCGTGCCCGAAGTCGCTCAAGACTTAACTTATGACCGAAAACTAAAATGGAGCGGACTGCTTTGCCGTGGGGAGCTAGGCCGTGAACCTCTGAATTAGGTGGGCACCACGAGCCAACCGTTAGGCTTTCCTGCCCCGCTCGCGCGTCGCCTCAGGTTCAACGAGCCAGCGGGACAGGCCGTGCACACGGGCTGTCTATCCGCAGCGCCTCAGAGATTCTGCATTGGTTCAAACAGCTTTCGCACCCACACCTGCTTCGAAGTACCGCTCCGCATCCATTGTAGCCGCAGGGCGGAAGCGGCGTCCAACTGGCGGGATGGATTGCCTGATTTGAGGCGAAAAGATTCTTCGCCAGAGTTTCGGTTGAGGCGCTAGAATCAGGCCGTCCTAAAAAACGGAGCGTTTGTCATGAAAACACTTTTTTCCGCCGCGGCTTTGTCGATGTGCTTGTTCGCGTCAACGATCGGTTCTTGCGCGCCGGCCTCGGACGATCATCTTGGCAAAGTGGAGTTCCCTTCTTCGTGCTCGGCGGCCGCGCAGCCGCTGCTTGAAAAAGGCGCAGCGCTTCTGCACTCTTTCCAATATTTGCAATCCGAGAACACGTTTGGCGAAGCGGTGAAGCAAGACCCAAAGTGCGCCCTGGCTCACTGGGGCAAAGCGATGGCGCTCTATCACCAACTCTGGGATTTTCCGGAAAAGAAAACGCTGGATGCAGGGCGCAAGGAGCTCGAAAGCGCCAAGAAATTGAAGAGTGGGACGCCGCGCGAAAAGGGATTCATCCAAACTGCCGGCGTCTTCTTTCAGAAGAATAACAAGCTCGACGAAAAGGCGCGCATTGCCGCGTACTCCGCGGCTTTGGGAAAGTGGTATGACTCCGTCCCGGGAGACGTCGAAGTCGGCAGCTTTTACGCGCTTTCTTTGGTAGCACTGGCGTATCAAGAGGACGCGGTCAAAGGGCTCGAGCTGCGGCAAAAAGCCATAGCTGTACTCAATCCGTTCTTTGAGAAAAATCCCGATCATCCCGGCGTTGCTCACTACTTGATTCACGCTGCCGACGAACAATCGCTTGCACCGCAGGGACTTGCCGCTGCGCGGCGCTACGCAGCCATCGCTCCCGATTCGTCGCACGCCATTCACATGCCGTCGCATATTTTTGTCCGGCTCGGAATGTGGCAAGACTCGATTGCGTCGAATATCGCGGCGCAAGCCGCGGGAGCCCGCGCTGCGGAAGCGCATGAGGCCGAATCACACTACCAAACACACGCAATGGATTTTCTGAACTACTCGTATCTGCAGAGCGGACAAGTCACCAAGGCCCGCGCCGTGATTGCGGACGAGCACCACGTCGTGGGAGCAACCGACAAATCCATGAAGGCCCACATGGACGAACTCAATGAACGAATGGTGATGGAGCTTCATCACTGGGATGAAGCCAAGGATCTGCCGGCTGAATTTACTTTTGCCAAGACGGTTGCTTCGGCGCGTTCCGGCGCTTTGGCGGCTGCGCACTCCGAACTCGCGCAACTGCAAGCTGAGGCAAAAAAGCGCGCCGGCGAAAAAAAGGGCAACTATACGGGAGCGTCGGACAACGAAATCCAGCTTCACAAAGCCGAAGCCTGGGTTGCATTTGCGGAGGGAAGAATAGATGACGCGCTGAAAACAATGCGCGCAGCCGCAGAAACCGAAGAAGCGCAGCGTCTGGACTCGTTCAACGTGTCCGCGCGCGAAATGCTCGCGGATATGTTATTGGAAGCCAAGCGGCCGACAGAATCGCTCGCCGAATACAAGACGGCGCTGAAAAATTCGCCAAACCGCTTCAATCTGCTTGTAGGCGCCGCGCGTGCCGCGAATGGAGCGCAGGAGTTCGATGAAGCTCATTCCTATTATGCGAGATTGCTGGAGATGTGCGGGAGCTCCGGGGACAGGCCGGAGCTCGCCGAGGCGCGCGCACTGATTGCGAAGAACTAGCTAAAAGTGAAAACCAAGTTCGGCGGAATAGCTTCTTGGAGACACGAAGTGTGTTCCGCTGAAGGTGCTCAGAAAATTGTAGAGCGCCACCTTGTTGGTCAGATTGATCACCGTAAAGCGCAAACTCCATTTGTAGCGGTCGCCGTGGAAGAGATTGTCGTGGCCCACGGCAAGGTCAAATAGATTTCGCGGCGCGATGCGCGGCGGGTTTTTATCGTCATTTTCCGTGCCTTCTTCGGGAATGTTCACGCGCACGGCGCCGGTTCCGGTTGGGCTGGCTCCGCAACTCGAGGTGGCGTTGCTCAAGGGAGAAAAGAGGGAGGCAAAGATTCGCTGGCCGCTGGGTCCCGCGCAGAAGAGACCGATGGCGGCCTGCTGATCGCCGTTGAAAGCCAGCGCCGTGGCAAAATCGGGCACGGCGCCCGCGACGAGCCCACTGTCATAGCGCCAGTTGAAGCCGACCCAGGGGCCGCGCTTCCACGGTTGGTATTGCAGGTGTGAGGTTTGATTGAATTTTTCGTCGTGGTCGATGCGGAAGACGGAGCCGCTTTGGCCGACGGTCACGCCCAGCCCGCCGACTTGAGGCGGAAAGTAACGCGCGGCGACGCTGGACATCACGACAAGCGCAGTCAATCCGTGAAAATTCGGCATGCTCGCGCGAATTGCGTAACCCGGAATTTTAGAATTGTGCCAGACAATCGGAAATGTGATTGGCGTATTGCCCAGAACGCTGAAGTCGAAGGAATTGTGGGTGTATTTCCACAAATACTCGCCGTCAATGACGAGATACTTGCCGAACGCCTGCTCGAATCCGGCGTGAAATTCATTGCGGAAGCCCGCAGGCGAATTTGCCGGAACACAGGGGATCAGCGCAGCGATTACATCCACGTTGCAGCCCGTTGTCGCCACGATGAGGTTCTCGTTGAATGGCGTTTCCATCGTACGCGCATAAGAAATGCGCAACACGGTGTTGGTCGGCTTGATGTTGTAAGCAATGCCGAGCCGGGGCTGAAGTTCCGTGGCCGAGGAAAGGCCTCTATAGAAATCGCCGCGTAGACCGAGATTGAACGACCAATTTCCCTTTGTGATCGTGTCCTGCACGTAGAGCGCGAGTTCCTTCACGTCGGTATGGCCGCGAAACAGAAATTGGCTTCCACCGCGCGTCAAATCAATGGGAAGAAGCGTTGCGCACGGCGTTCCGGGAACGGCGGAATCCGTTGTGGAGTCGAAACACGGAGCGCCGCTGGCATCCGTCGTGGAAGGGAGCAGATTCGGATCGATGATGCCAAACCGGTTGTTCTCCGTCAGGAAGGTCTGCTGATACACTGCGCCAGCTTTGACGTTATGAATCCCTTTCACCCAGGATAGATCGCCGCGGACGCCGGCGTTCGTCAGTTGGCGGTCCTGCGTAATCGTTTCTGAGTTGATCGGTCCCAGATCTGCGAACACGTTGTTGCTCGGATAGTAGTTGTATTGGTCGTGCCGCACGAAGCCGCCAAAGTTGAAGACGGCTGTCGGGCCAATCGTGTGCGTCCAGTTGGGGGCGATGTTGTACGAGCCTATTTGCGAGCGCTGGTCGGCATCTCCGGCGGGATTTCCGTTGACCGCGCTCAAGTTGTCAAAAGTGTTCGGGGTCTGGAACCACGAGCGCGAATACTGAAGGTTCAGACGTAGCGTGTCCATTTTGGTCAGGTTGTAGTCAACGCGATCGAAGAAATTTTCTTCATTTCCTTTGTCGTGAATCGCGACGAATTCTGGGGGATCAAGAAAGCGGCCGCTGTTCAATCCGCTCAACGAAACAAAATTCCCCCACTTCTCGCTGCCATAGGCCATGTTGAATCCGGCCGTGGACGTGCCAAAACTTCCGAACGATCCTGTCACCGCGCCGGTCGGAGTCGTTACGCCCATGCCAGATCGCGTCGTTACCTTGATCACCAGGCTGGTCTTGTCCCCAAATTCCGCCGGCGGGGCGCCGGAAATTACTTCCAGCGACTGAATCGAGTCGGCGGGAATCTGATTGGAAAAGACTTTGCTCGTCTGATCGGTGACCATCTGCCCGTCGATCGAAAACGCCGTTTGTGCGTGATCGCCCAGCGCGTGCATGTTTCCGTTGGAATCGGCCGCAATACCCGGCGACACCAGGGTCACAAGAGATGTCGCGGAAGATGAAGCGCTCTCCAGCGGCATCTTGTCGAAAAGGCCGCGGTCGACGTCTGTGTGGAACGTAGAATCGTTTTCGACCAAATCCGTTCCGCTCGATTCCACGGTCACCGTCGTCGCGGCTGACGCGACCTTGAGCGTCACAACGATCGCGGAAGGAACGGCGGAGCGCACTTCCACGTCCATGCTCGTGGCTGCAAAACCCTCCGCTCTCGCCACGAGGTGATAAGGATTAAACGGGACATTCGCAAACCGGAATTTCCCGTCCGCGTCCGACGTCGTGCTTCGGTCATAATGGCTGACCGGGTTGTGAATTTCCACAGTGGCCCCGGGCACCGAGCCGCCGGTAGCGTCCGTGACTATTCCGTCCAAAATTCCTGAAGACTGCGCGCGAACCACTCCTGAAAACAGAATCACAAAACCAAAACACACAACAACATGACGACTCAATCTCTTCAGCATGTTTCCTCCGTCCCGGATCGCCGGGATTTTCTCTAGGTGCGGATCAACGCCGCAGCAAAATGTGCGGCTGCGCCAAAGCGACGTGCGTTTGCGAGCGCTTGGGCGGCGGAAACGATTTGGACTTCAGTATTGGAGGAGATTAAGCGCGAGGAGGGGCGCGTCCTGCGTGATGAATCGAGAACGCTTCGCTGGGAACCGAATGAACAGGCTGCGACAGATACCACGAAACAAATTCGGGAGCGGGAACGGATGCCGCACCAGCCGCAGCCAGAGCCGGCATGTGCAACGCCTGGCAAACGTGGCAAGGAGTATCGCCACGGCCGTCTTTGTGCTCGTGGAGATTGGCGCCTCCAGCCGCAAAATAAAAAAGAGCGAGACAGGCCAGAAAGGCCAGCGCGCGCCGCGCGGTAATTTTGTCAAAAATGTGCTTTCCGAAAGTCATTCCCGCTTCAGGTTACACTACATCGTGCCCAATTAGACGTTCCCATTTGCACAACGGTTGCCAGCAAGAAAACTCCCCGCCGAATCGCTTGACCGCGGTAACCCTTATTGCATAACCTTCGTCTTAGGGTATATAGGCAGCCTTTGCCCAAGATGTCTGCACGCGTTCACAAGCTAACGTTTGTAGCTCTTCTGCTCGCAGTTCTTTTCCTCGCGGCGCAGTTCCACCAGTGTGCCGATCTGAGCGCCAATTCGTCGTCTTCTCACATTTGCCCGATTTGCTCCGTGGCTGGGACGGTGGTTACGACTGCATCCCCTGTGATTTCTTTTGTTTCCACGGACACGCAATTCGCGGCACAGCCCGCTCCACGGGTCGTTTCGTCGCATATTCCGTACGCAGCTTCTCCTCGCGCCTCTCCTGCTCTGTAATCTCTCACGCTCTCTGACCTGAGTCTGTCTCTTATTGTCTTTGCCGCCCGCGTTGCGGCTTTCGAGGAGTTTTTCAATGAAGAAGTTTTTAGTGCCGGCTCTGGCCCTGCTGGCCATGAACGCTGGCGCCCTTGGTCAACAAACGTCGCAAAAGCCGCCAACGCCGGCGCCTCCTGGCGCTCCAGCGGCCGCAGCACCCATTCCCGTGACTCCAGCTAACGCTTCCGCCCACATCACTTTGGATGAGGCCATTCGCCTGGCCCTTCAGCACAATCATGCGCTGCAGGCCGTCCGCTCCACAATTCTCATCAGCCAGGCTGATGAGATCACCGCGAATCTGAGGCCGAACCCAACCATCTCCTGGGATTCGCAGTTCTTCCCGCTCTTCCATCCCGATCAATTCAACAGCGACTATCTCGCCAATCAGGCCCAATTTGACCTCAACATTGGCTATCTCTTCGAGCGCGGCAAGAAACGCCAACACCGTTTGCAAGCAGCCAAGGCTGCGACGGCGGTTGTACGTTCACAGGAAACGGACAGCGAACGCCAGCTTGTCTTCAATGTCGCGCAGCAATTCATCGCAGTTCTTCTCGCGGAATCGACCCTCGATTTTGCGCAGAAGGATCTCGATAGCTTTCAGCAAACCGTTTCCATCAGCGAGTCACGCTTCAAGGCCGGCGACATGAGCGAAGGTGACTATCTGAAAATCAAGCTGCAGCTTCTGCAATTTCAAACCGACGTCTCCGCCGCCCAGCTCGCAAAAGTGCAAGCGCTTGCCGCGCTTCGCCAATTGCTGGGCTTCGATTCGGTCCCCGACAACTATGCGTGCGATGGAGATCTGTCTTACGAAACTGTTCACGGCAACGTGGAAGATCTAAAGGCCCTGGCGCTCCGCAGCCGTCCCGACCTTACCGCAGCCATCCTCGGGGTAAGCGCTGCGCGCGACCAGGAATCTCTTGCAGAAGCGAACGGCAAACGCGATCTCGGCGTCAGCTTCAGCTACACGCACACGGCTGGCCAAAGCAGCGGCGCCCTTTTCTTCAACATGGAACTTCCGATTTTCGATCGCAACCAAGGCAACATCGCCCATGCACGCTACGCCGTCACGCAGGCCCAGGAACAAGCCAGCGAATCCGCCGAGCAGGTGATGACGGACGTTACCGACGCGTTTGAAAATCTCAAGACCAACGGCAAGATTATTCAGCTCTATCAAGGCGGCTACGTCGATCAGGCAAAGCAATCGCGGGACATCAGCGAATACGCCTACAAGCGCGGCGCCGCGAGCTTGCTCGATTTTCTCGACGCGGAGCGCACCTATCGCGCCAATCAGCTCGCGTACCGCCAGGCTCTTGCCGGTTACATGGCGGCTGTCGAACAGATGCGCCAGGCCGTCGGAACAAGGAATCTCCCATGACCATGATGCCCAGACTTCGCAATCCAGCTCCCAGGAAACTTTTCATGCAAAAACTTTCTCTAAACAGGGGCGTACTCGCCGCCGCGTTGTTTCTCGCTTCGTGCGGAAACCCTCCCGGCTCAAACGAAGCCAAGATGACGTCCTACAACGGCACCGAATCCAAAGCCGACACCGCTGATCTTTTCTCTGTTCCGCAGGACCAGATGGCGCACGTCAAAATCTCAACCGTCGAGAAATCCAATTTTCCCCGTGTTTTGCGTTTCACGGGTTCCGTTGCGTACAACGCTTTCAAAACGACGCCAGTTTTCTCCCCGGTCGGCGGTCCGGTCCAGGAAATTCTGGTCACACCCGGCCAGGTCGTGAAAGCCGGCCAAGCTTTGCTGACGGTCTCGAGCCCGGACTACTCCACGGCACGATCCGCGTTCATCAAAGCGAAGAGCGTTTTCGCGCTTGCCGACAAGAACTACGAGCGAGCCAAAGATCTATACGAACACAAAGCCATCGCCGAACGTGATTTACAACAAGCTGAATCCGACCGCGCCGCAGCGCAGGCGGACATGGTCTCCAGCGCGGATGCTCTTCGCGCGGTTGGCATCAAGGATCCCGAGTCGGTGCTGAAAAACTCCGCGGTGAGCTCCGGAGCAACGCCGGTTCCCGCGCCCGTTGGCGGCGAGATTACCGATCGTCTTGTCGGCCCCGGCCAGCTTCTGCAAGCCGGCGCCACGCAGTGCTTCACCATTTCCGACATGAGCACAGTCTGGGTTCTCATGAACGTCTATCAGAATGACCTCGCCTACGTTCACAACGGCGATTCCGTCGAAATCACCACAGACGCCTATCCCGGATCTTTCCACGGAACAGTTTCTTACATTGCTGCTGCGCTCGATCCAACGACGCGCACGCTGCAAGCGCGTATTGTCACGCAAAATCCCGGCGAGAAATTGAAGAACAACATGTATGTCACGGCTACGGTGCAAGCTGGAGCGGTCAAAGACGCGCTCACCGTTCCCGATTCCTCGGTACTTCGCGACACGGAGAATCAGACCTTCGTTTACGTCCTGCAAGACCAGAACAAATTCGCGCGCCGGCTTGTTTCCATCACGGAGGGCGGCAACGGCCGCACCATTATCACCAGCGGCCTCAAGGAAGGCGAACGCGTCGCCGGCGATGGCGCACTTTTTCTGCAATTCAAAAATTCTTTGCAGCGGTGAGGACGGCTGACCAGCCCAACTGACAAATGATCCATCGCATCGTCGATTTCGCTCTTCGCCAGCGCTTCGTGATCCTTATGATCACGGTTCTGATCGTTTTTGCCGGCGCCTACTCGTTCCAGCAAATGCCGGTTGACGCGTATCCCGATCTCTCTCCGCCGATGGTCGAACTCATCACCCAATGGCCAGGCCATGCTTCCGAAGAAGTGGAGCGCCTTACCACCCTTCCGCTTGAACTTGCCATGAACGGGACGCCGCGCCTGAAGGTGATGCGTTCCATCTCGCTCTATGGACTTTCCGACATTCGTCTGACATTTGACGAAGGCGTCGATCCCTACTTTGCGCGGCAAGTCGTTTTCGAGCGCATCGGGGATGCCACGCTGCCCTCAGGCGTCGCGCCCGGCATGGCGCCGCTGTTCAGCCCAAGCGGCCTCGTCTACCGCTACGTAATTGAAAGTCCCGATCGTTCGCCGATGGAATTGCACACGATGGAAGAATGGGTCATCGAGCGCGCCTATCGCAGCGTCCCGGGGGTCGCGGACGATTCCGGATTCGGCGGCCCGACCATGGAGTATCACGTCCTGCTCGACCCGGTTAAGCTCTATAACTTTCACCTTCCCGTCACGCAAGTGTTGAACGCTCTACAAGCCAACAACTCGAACACTGGCGGCGGCTTTTACACGCAGGGCGGCCAGTTCTATTACGTGCGTGGGCTTGGCTTGATTAAAACGACGGATGACGTTGGCGAAGTTGTCGTTGGCAGCAACAACGGCGCGCCGGTTCGCGTGAAAGATATCGGCCGAGTTGAGATTGGCCACCCGCCCCGCCTCGGCATTTACGGTTTCCAGGACGCGAAGAAAAATAACGACGATGCCGTCGAAGGCGTCATCCTGATGCGCCGCGGCGAACAAACGCAAAACGTTCTCGAAGGAGTCGAGAAAAAGACCGAAGAGCTCAACAAGAGCATCCTTCCGCCCGACGTAAAGATCCACCCTTTTTACGACCGTAGCGACCTCGTAAAAATCACCACCGACACCGTCGAATGGAATCTCATTCGTGGAATGATTCTTGTTCTCATCGTCCTGATTTTTTTCCTGGTCAGCATTCGTGCCGCAATCATCACAGCCCTCACGATTCCACTCGCGCTGCTGTTTGCTTTTATTTTCCTGCATCAGACGGGCGAAGCGGCGAACCTGCTCTCGATCGGCGCCATCGACTTCGGCATCATCATTGACGGCACCATCGTCATGGTCGAAAACATCTATCGCGAGCTAAGCCTCCGCCACGGCCAGGACTACAAGCTCAGCGAAGTCATCCTTCAGGCCGCCCGCGACGTGGACCGCCCCATTTTTTATTCCGTTGCTGTCATCATCGCAGGCTACTTGCCGATTTATGCGCTTACCGGACCGGCCGGAAAGCTTTTTCACCCCATGGCGGACACCATGGCCTTCGCGCTCATAGGGGCCCTCATTCTCACGCTGACGTTTGTTCCGGTTCTTGCGTCTTACCTTTTCAAAAACGGTGTCAAAGAAAAAGAAAATCGCATCTTCAATTGGATACGCGACAACTACGCGGGCCGCCTCGATTGGTGCCTGGACCATCCGAAAACTACCGTCGCGGCCAGCGTTCTGATTTTCGGCGCCACTCTGCTTCTTGTCCCGCTCATCGGAGGCGAATTTCTTCCGCACCTCGACGAAGGAGCCCTTTGGGTACGCGCTACGATGCCCTATACGATTTCCTTCGAAGACTCCGCGAAATTCGCCCCGCAGGTCCGCGACATTCTGGTCAAATATCCGATGGTTACCGTTGTCGGCTCCGAACTCGGCCGGCCCGACGACGGCACGGACCCTACCGGCTTTTTCAATTGCGAGTTTTACGTCGGACTGAAGCCCTACGATGATCCAGCGTGGCGGAAGACCTCCGTTCACAATAAGGAAGAACTCACGCGGGATCTCGAGAAAAGGCTTGATGCCTATCCAGGCGTCATCTTCAACTTTACGCAGCCCGCGGAAGATGCCGTGGACGAGGCGCTCACAGGTCTAAAATCGGCGCTCGCTGTCAAAATTTTTGGCGAGGACTTGAATGTTCTCGAGAAAAAAGCCGTGGAAATTCGCAACGTCCTCGACAAAACCCCCGGCTTCACCGAGCTTACGGTTGTTCGCGAACTCGGCCAGCCCAGCCTTATCGTTGACGCCGATCGCGCAAAAATCGCCCGCTATGGCATCAACGTTTCAGATGTTCAGGCCGTCATCAACGCTGCTGTTGGTGGGCAGACCGCCACGCAAGTAATCCAGGGCGAAAAACTCTTCGATCTCGTTGTTCGCATGGAGCCGCAGTACCGCTCCAGCGCGAAACAGATCGGCGATCTGCTCGTTCCCGCTCCGGCTGGACAGCAAATTCCGCTCAGTGAACTCTGCGATATTCACGAAGCCTCAGGAGCGTCTTTCATCTATCGCGAAAATAATTCGCGCTACATTGGCATCCAGTTTTCTGTCACTGGCCGCGACCTGGAAGGCATCGTCAACGCCGGGCAAGCCGCCGTCGCGAAAAATGTCAAATTGCCGGAAGGGTATCGTCTCGATTGGGGCGGCGAATATAGCGAGCTGCTTGAAGCGAAATCGCAGCTTTATGTCATCGGTCCGCTCGCAATTTTACTGATTTTCCTGATTCTTTTTGCGCTTTACGGCAACTTCAAATTTCCCGTCACCATCGCGCTTGGAGTCATCCTCACCGAACCGGTCGGCGCATTCATCGCGCTCAAACTCACGCATACCCCGCTCAGTGTTTCCAGCGGCCTCGGGCTGCTCGCCCTGCTCGGCGTTAGCGTCGAAACCGCCGTCATTCTGGTCAGCTACATCAATAAGCTCCGCAACGAAGGCAAGTCCATCCGCGATGCCACGCGAGAAGCCTCGCTATTGCGTCTTCGCCCGATCATGATGACCGCTCTCGTCGCGTGCCTCGGCTTGCTGCCCGCCGCAATGTCCACTGGTGTTGGCAGCGACACGCAAAAACCATTTGCTATCGTAGTTGTGGCTGGCTTGCTCTCGCGCTTGTTCCTCGGATTCTTCGTCAATCCAGTTTTGTACGAAGTAGTTGCCCGCGAAGGCGACGTCCTTCAAGTCTGATCCTGTAGGGGCCGGCTTCTGAGCCGGCCCTTGTCCAGCTATACTTATCCCTCCAGAATTAACGAGGTGCTCCATGTCTGAACCGACTTACGAAGAACTCAAAGCCCGCTTGGCTCAGCTCGAAAAGGAAAAAGGCGGCAAGCGCAGCGGCGCGCTCGATTTTCGCGTTGGTGAAAAAGGCGGAGTCAGCGTTTACGGTCTCGGCCGCTTCCCGGTTACTCTCTATTACGAACAATGGGTGCGTTTGCTCGATGTCTCCAAAGACCTGCGCGAATTCCTGGAAGAAAATAAATCAGCGGGCAAACTGAAATTGAAGGAATAGTTCGCGCAAAAGCAGAAATTACTTTGCGCCCCTTCCCGTCAGATTCTTGATCAAAGTAACTTCTTCTTCCTTGTACGGCTTTCCGTCATTGCGAAAAATCTCGTGGAACCACACTTCCGGCTCGCGGTCCGTGTATGGATTCTTCCATGAATCCCAGGGCAAATACGTCTGCGTCTTTCCCGCCACCAATCCCCAGTTAATCGCACCCACGCCGTATTTCTTCGCAATGGGCAGCGAGCCTTCAAAGGTCGAACCATTTCCCCGCGCCATGTATTCCGTGCAAATCAACGGCCGTCCGTATGGTTGCAGCCATCCAATTCGTTTTTCGAATTCCTCGCCCTTGTCGTAGTTGTGGAAACTGATTACGTCCGATTCATCCAGTTGAATCTTTTCCGTCGCCCCCAGCTTTGCCGGATCCGACCAGTCTCCGTGCCAAACACCGCTGGTTAGCGGTTGCTGCGCGCCCGCCTCGCGGGCCCATGCAAACACTTTTGGCAGCAATTCATTCACGCGCTCCACTTTATCTTTTGGATCGGTGTAGCTTCCGCCGTTCGTGTTATCAGGCTCATTCCACACATCCCATGCCAGAATTCTCTCGTCACGCCCGAATTTTCCCACCACGCCGCGCACGTACGCCTCAAGCCGTGGATACTCAGCTCGATCTTCCAGCGCCTTCGCTCCCGGGCTCTGCAGCCAGCGCGAATTGTGCACACCCGGACGCGGCGGAGCTTGTGGCCCCAGCTTGGGATCCGGGTCCCACAC
This sequence comes from Acidobacteriota bacterium, assembly GCA_018268785.1. GTDB lineage: Bacteria > Acidobacteriota > Terriglobia > Acidiferrales > UBA7541 > Acidiferrum. The sequence continues at coordinate 62,245 of JAFDVY010000001.1, forward strand.
GGAGTCGAACAGCACCAACATCGGCCGAATACGGTGTTTCGCGCAAATCGCAAGAAATTTATCCAGCCGCTTTGAAAATCCCGCCGCGTCCTGCCTCCACAGCAGATCGTGCAGGAACACGCGCATCGTGTTCAGGCCGATTGATTCCGCCCATCCCAGTTCCAGGTCAATTCGCTTCGGATCGAATGTTTCCGCCTGCCACATCTCCAATTCGTTCGACGCCGTCGCTGGAGTGTAGTTGCTCCCCACCAGCCACGGCTGCTTCGCATACCACTCATGCGCCTTCTCCGCTGACCATCGGGGAATCTTTTCACTCTTTTGTGGCACAGCTATTCTTGCTTGTCCCGGTCGCCTTTCCGGGGGCCGTGCGCTCTTTTCTGCAACGGCGCAAACGCCGCATGCAAATAGCAACATTGTCGCAATTCCAGCCGCAATTCTGCGCACGCTTCGCATCGTCTTCCTCCGCACTCTCGGTTATATCACTACTCGCTCCAGCCATTCGCGTCGCTGCCTTATACTGAGTTGCTCTCAAATCGCGCGAGGAGAACTTTCGCACCATGAAACTGCGCCGCTTTGGCCGAACCGGCTGGCAAGTCAGCGAAATTGGATACGGCATGTGGGGAATGGCCGGCTGGACTGGTTCGGAAGACGCCGAATCGCTCGCCGCGCTGCAGCGCTCCATTGATCTCGGTTGTAATTTCTTTGACACCGCGTGGGCCTACGGCGACGGCCACAGCGAAGAACTCCTTGGCAAAACGCTCCGCGCGAATCCATCAAAAAAACTCTACGTCGCCACAAAAGTTCCGCCGAAAAATCGCCGCTGGCCCGCGCTGAAGGAATTTTCACTCGACGATTGTTACCCGCCCGACTACGTTTTCGAATACGTGGATAAGAGCCTCAAGAATCTCGGCACGGCTTCGCTCGACCTAATTCAATACCACACGTGGATGGATTCCTGGCTCGACGACCCGCGCACGCAATCAACAATCGAAAGACTTCGCGCCTCAGGAAAAGTCCGCGCCGTGGGCATCAGCCAGAATCGCTGGGAACCCGAAAATGGAATTCGCGCAGTGAAATCTGGCCTGATTGACGCTGTACAGGTCATCTACAACATCTTCGATCAAAATCCCGAAGACGAACTTTTCCCCGCCTGTGGCAAGCACGATGTCGCCGTGATTGCACGCTGCCCCTTCGACGAAGGCGGCCTGACAGGAACTCTTACAGCCGACACAAAATGGCCTGCCGGAGATTGGCGCAACGGCTATTTCAACCCGGAAAATTTGAAAGCGACAGTCGAACGTGCAGAAAAACTGAAATCGCTCGTTCCAAGCGGCTCATCGCTACCCGAAATGTCTCTGCGTTTTATCTTGAACAATCCGGATGTTGCCACCATCATTCCCGGTATGCGCAAGATTCGAAACGTCGAATCCAATCTCGCCGCAAGCGACAAAGGTCCGCTCACTGCCGACCTTCACGCAAAACTCCGTCCCCACCGCTGGGTCCGCCGCCCCACCCACTGGTCACAATAGCTGTCTTAGGTGGCATAGGCTTCAGCTTGTGCTCCGACGACCACGCTCGGAATTTCAAGGCAAGGAGTGATGGCGCAGCGCCCATGCTAACGAGCAAAGGAAACTCCTGCGACTGTTGTTGATAACCGGCGACCGACTACTCGGGGCTAACTCTCAAGCCGTCTGCTTTAACGCTCGCTCCACTAGCGTCAAGCAACGCTCAGCTTGCTCTTTCAACATCTCTTCCCGCTCGCCGATTTCTCGCTGCGAAGAATGTAGCTCATCCGCAATCGCCAGCGCCGCCAGCACCGCCACTTTCTGCGTATCCACGGTCCGCGTCGCATCCGCGATCACATGCATCTTTTCATCCACGTATTTCGCCAGCATCTGTACGTATTTCGCATCCAGGTCCCCCTGAATCGAATACGTCTGCCCGAATATCTCTACTTTCGTCGGTCCACCCATGCGCCTATGTTGCCAGATTTCAAGCGCAGGAGTACATCCCCATCACAGAGTCTCCGCGGCCTCTGCGCTCCGGCCTCTGTGCCCTCTGTGTTATGTTTTGGTTTTGAATTTTGCAGATGAAACAAAGAGCCGCGAGCGCTCAATTGGCGCGCAGCGCCGCGCCCAAATTCTTTTCCAGCGCCGCCACAATCTTTCCCGAATACTCCGCAATCTGCGCATCCGAAAAAGTCGCTTCCCGGCTCTGGAATATCACGCGAATCATCAATGAATATTTTCCAGCCGGCACATTTTTCCCGCGAAACAAATCCGCCGCCTCGATTGAACTAATCTCCACAATTCCCAGCGACTGAATCGTCTTCGTCACATCCGCGAACTTCACGCCATCGGCCAGCAGCAAAGAAAAATCACGCTCCACCGCAGGGAAACGCGGCAGCGGCTCGTACCGCCGCGCGTTTTTCACCCCGTAGTAGGCGCAATAAAACGGCCCCAGCGCAATTTCCGCCAGAAACACATCTTGCCGGAACTTGTATTTCTCTGCCACGCGCTTCGCCAGCATTCCTGCCGCGCCAAGCTCATTTTCCTTCAGAAAAATTCTTCCCCGCTTCGCCGCGTTAAGCCACTCAGGCCCGCCGTCCTGCCATCCAATTCCGCCGCTCAAGGTGCCAATCGCGTCCAAGTCGCCCTTCAAATCAGCAAACGAATAGTCCCGGGCGCCGTCATGCAATCCCTGCGGCCGCACTTCACCTGTCGCGCCAATCGCCAGCACCGGCGTCTCCACCGCCTCCGCGCCATTCAACGCATACCGCCGCCCGATTTCAAACAGTTTTACATTCCGCTGGCCATGATTCAGATTCCACTCAATCGCTGCGGCCACCGTTACGCTGCCCGTCGAACGCAGCACGCCCGCTTCTTCCGAAAGCGGGTTCGCCAATTTCGCGGGTGTCACATTCGCTGCGCGAAACAGCTCGTCCCGCTGCGCATCCACATGCGGAATCGTCACAATCTCGCGATAGCCCAGCCCCATCAGCCGTTCTCGCAGCCGCGTCTCCGCTTCATACTGCGGCAATCGCGCTGCGCCAGTCCGCGCCACAGGCAATCGCGCAGGAAACTTGTCCAGCCCGTAAACGCGCGCAATCTCTTCAATTAAATCAATCTCGCGTTCCACTTCTGCTCGCCACGATGGCTGTGTACATTCCCAAGCGGCCAGCAGCGCACCTTCCTGTCCGCGATTTTGATCCACGCGCACTGGAGCAAATCCCAGCGCGCTCAAGACACGCTCCACTTCCTTGTCCGGAACGTCCGCGCCCATCACCCGCAAAATCTCAGCCCGAGTCACGGTAATTTTCTTCGCCGCACGCTTTCCCGGATAAACATCCACCACGCCGCTCAACAATTCGCCGCCAGCTAGCTGCAAGATCAATTCCGCCGCACGCCGAGAAGCCACTTCGGCCATTTCCGGATCAACTCCGCGCCCAAACCGCGTCGAAGCCTCCGTATGCAATTTCATCGACCGCGCCGCGCGCCGAATCGAAATCGGATCGAAATACGCGCACTCCAGCAAAATATCCTTGGTGGAAAAAGAAATTTCAGTGGATGCCCCGCCCATCACGCCGCTGCCAATCGCGCGAGCACCATCTCCATCGCAAACCAGCGGCATCCCCGGATCCATCACGCGCTCGGTTCCGTCGAGTGTCTGCATTTTCTCGCCCGGCTTTGCCCGGCGCACCACGATGCTCTTGTCGCGCACTTTGCCCAGATCGAACGCATGCATCGGATTTCCCAGCTCCAGCATCACGTAGTTCGTCACGTCCACCACGTTGCTGATGCTCGTCACACCCGCCGCTTCCAGGCGCTCGCGCAGCCATGCCGGCGACGGTTGAATCTTCACGCCGCGAATCACTCGCGCCGTATACCGCGCGCACAATTCCGGTGATTCAATCGCCACGCGAACCGCATCGCTGGCTTTTGCCGTTGTGGATTCAACCGGCTTCGGAACAATCGGCTTGAGCGGCGTCTTGTAAATCGCGCTCACTTCCCGCGCAATTCCGTACACACTTAAACAATCCGGCCGGTTCGAGGTCACTTCCGCGTCAACCACTCCCCCCAGAACGCCCTTTTCCACGCCGCCAATGTTCGTTCCGGACAGCGCAATGCGCGCAGCGATCTCCTCCGCGGACGCCGTCACGTCCACAAACTCCTTCAGCCAGTTGTAGACCACCTTCATCTTATGTTTCCTGCCTCTGAACGCTTTCCCTTTGGAGTGCGGCGGCTCGACGCCGCTTTTTGTGCGCCGGCAATTCTTAAAGGAACCACCTCACGGAAACTGTTTCAAAAACCGCACATCGTTCTGGAAAAACGCCTGAATGTCGTCAATGCCGTACTTCAGCATCGCCAGCCTGTCGATCCCGATTCCAAACGCAAAACCGCTCACTTTTTTCGGATCGTATCCAACAAATCCGTATACCGCCGGATCCACCATTCCCGCGCCAAACAACTCAATCCATCCCGCGCCTTTGCATTTCCCGCACGTTCCGGAAGCTGTCGTTCCGCTCCCGCCGCAAAAAACGCAAGACACGTCGAACTCCACCGACGGCTCCGTAAACGGAAAATAGCTTGGCCGGAACCGCGTCTTCACGTTCGCGCCAAAAAACTGCTTCACAAAATATTCAATCGTTCCGGTGAAATCGCAGAAGGTGATATCCGTATCCACGGCCAGACCCTCGACTTGATGAAACGCAAACGAGTGCGTCGCATCCGGATTGTCGCGGCGATACACGCGCCCGGGCACAATCACGCGCACTGGCGGCTTCTGCTTTTCCATCGTGCGAATCTGCATTGGCGAAGTGTGCGTGCGCAGCAACAACTGTCCGGGCGAGCCTTTCGGCAAGTCCATGTAAAACGTATCCATGTCATCCCGCACAGGATGATGTTCCGGAATATTCAGCGCTTCGAAGTTGTAATAGGGAGTTTCGATCTCCGGTCCTTCCACGACCGAAAACCCAATGCTGAAGAAAATGTCTTCAATCTCTTGAAACACCTGCCGGATCAAATGTCGCGACCCCAGCGGCCGCACCACTCCCGGCAAAGACAAGTCCACGCGGTCCTTCACGTTCTCCCACGCTTCGGTCCCAGCTTTTACTTCAGATTCTAATTGCGCCAGCCGGCCATCTACATATTTCCGAAGAGCGTTGAATCCCTGCCCGACAACGGCCTTTAACTCGGCGTTCGCCTTCTTCAGCCAATTGTCAGTGATTAGAACAAATATTCCAGATTTGCGTCCCTGCCACGCGTGGCGCACCGCCTCCCAAGATGCTTCGTCTTGGATCGCCAATACCTCCGTGTCAAAGCGCGCGCGCAATTCTTCGAAAAACGCCGCCACTTGCTCCGCGCTCTGTACGCCCTGTTCAGCCAGCGTTTTGTCCACAGATGTCGCCATCAAGCTCTCACGATACAAGTAGGGGCACGATATATCGTGCCCCTCTTCAACTTACAACTTATCACTTAGAACTTGCGACTTACTTTTTCGCAGCCGCCGTTTTCGCCTTATCCGCCAGCGCTGCAAATCCCGCAGCATCCTTCACTGCGATATCAGCCAGCACTTTGCGGTCGAGCTCCACGCCCGCAGCCTTCAATCCGTGAATCAGTTGTCCGTACGTCGTCCCGTTCAACCGGGCCGCCGCGCCGATACGCTGGATCCACAGCCGGCGATACTCGCGCTTCTTAACACGACGATCTCGCTTCGCATAACGATCCGCGCGATTCGCCGCTTCCTGAGCCGACTGGTACAGCTTGCTCTTTGTGAGGAAAAATCCTTTGGTCCTCTTGAGGTACTTCTTCCGCCGTGCCCGGCGTTTTGTGCCGCGTTTTACGCGTGCCATGGGTTTATCTCCTTGTTTTACGGGTCTCGGTCTCCGCCGTCGTAGTGGCGGGTCTTTAGACCCGTTCTTTATTCTTTGCAGAGACAAACAGGACGTGTTCGCACGCAAAATCCACGCGCACAACACAACGGGTTTGTCTCTGGTGTGTACTGCTTCGCGTTGCTCAGCTTGAAAGAAGGCCGGAGCCTTTGGGCGTCGCGGCTTTAGCCGCGACAATAGCGCTGCCCCTTTTTCTTCAAACTCGCAACCGCCCTCATCGGCCGGCAGGCACCCGTGTAGCGCTGCCTGGCTCGATTCACGCTCATTATTACTAACAAGCGCCTTGCGGAACCGAAGTCCCGCGTTTTCTCAAATAACCGCAATCCGTTGTAAGGGCCGCTTTCTGAAGCGGACCTCAGCGTCTCGCGTTCACTCAGAAATTCGTTGCTTACAATCCGTACGGCAACATCTGCATCGTCTTCAGCTTGTCCGCTTTGTTCACCAGCGTCAGCTTTTTCAACTTGCGCATCCGCTTCGCGGCCTTCGTACCCAATAGGTGCCGCTTGCCGGAGTGCATCCGGATAATTTTTCCGGTACCCGTAATCTTGAACCGTTTTGCCGCTCCGCGGTGCGTCTTCAGCTTCTTCTTCGGGTTCGACTTATTGCGTGGCATGACTCAAAACTCTCCTGATTCTCTTCTGTAGTGGCGGGTCTTTAGACCCGTTCTTTCTTTCCGGTTTTTTCTAAATCCCCTTACGCCTTCGCCGGCGCGCCTGCGCCCTTCTTGGGAGCCAGCAGCGCCACCAAAACGTTTCCTTCCATCCGGGGCATCGTCTCGATCTGCCCATGCTCGACGATTTCCCCGAGCAGTCGCGTCATTTTTGCGCGACCCACTTCCTGGTGCGCCATTTCGCGCCCACGATGGAAAATCATCGCGCGCACTTTGTGGCCTTCTCCCAGGAAGCGGATGATCTGGTTCTTCCGAACCTGATAATCGTGTTCCGCCGTCGCCGGCCGGAACTTCACTTCTTTCAGTGCGGAACCCCTGCTGCTTTTCCGCTGTTCGTGAGCCTTCTTATTGGCTTGGTAAAGGTACTTGCCGTAGTCCGTGATTTTGCAAACAGGCGGATCGGCAGTCGGCGAAATTTCCACCAAATCCAGGCCCTTTTCGCGCGCTATCTTCAGCGCCTCAAACGGCTGCATGACTCCAAGCTGCCCGCCTTCGTCATCGATTACACGGATTTCGCGAGCCCGAATCCTGTCGTTCACTCGTATCCGGTCGCTCTGTTGCCGGAAATTCCGATCTGCGATAACTCCCCCTTGCCTCAACGAAAAGCCGGCACGCCTTTCCTGCCAACAACTTACCGGCAAGTGCCCAGCCCGATTCCACCCCGTCAATCCCCGCCAGGCAGAACTTCACCGCTCAGGGACAGGCTAAAAAGTATAGCACGCCCCCCGAACCTCCCCACAAGCATCAATTCTGCTCCCCGCGACTATCCGCTCAGCTCCATATCGCCCTTCGGCCCGTCAATCCTCGCCCGCAGCCGTGCACTCTCTCCGTGCTTTACTTCCACGTCGATCTCCATCAATCCAACTTGCTTCCGTAAATCCTCCGCCTTCGGGCTCTCCACCCAGAATTTCTTGAGTTCGCATCCTTTCGGTGCGTCCACCGACGGGTGTACGGAATCCGCGCTCCACTCAATGAAGAACGGCAACAGCCCCTCGGCATCATCTTTCAAATTCAATGTCTTCCACTGAAGCAATTTTCCGTCAGGCCTTTTCCGCGAACCCGGCGTAGGCCCGCTCGCCGCCATACCCGCTCTTTCCAATTTTACGGCCAGCAAATCCACTCTCCCCGGATGCGCCGCCCAAGTCACCAGCCGCGGCTCTCTCAGTTCGCGCAATTTCAATCGTTCCACCGAACTCTCCGGCCCCATCATCGCCGCCTGCTTCGGATCCGGCGCAATAATTTCTAAATAGCGCCGCTCGCCCAGCGAAAGCAGAGCATTCTGCGTCCCGCGACCAGGGTGCACCCCGCCAAATGCCGCCTTTACTCCCGTCCGTGCCTCCACAAACGAAATCCCGCTCTCCAAATCCGCGCACCCCAATAAAATATGATCCAGCACCTTCGGTACCATGTCTGCTCCCATTTCGAACCAGCGGCTTCTAACTGACGCACCGCCTCCGGTAGCGTAGCCACTCTTGCCTGCGCTTTTCGATCCCCACGTCAGCACCGCTGCCGCCATCCACCCCAAAAACTCCCGCCTGGTATTCATAGCTTTTCCGCGCCCAATTCTCATCCTCTACTAAAGATAAATCCGTGGCCCGGCACGAACCGCAACACCGCCCCGAGCAATACCAACACCACTGCAAAATATGCTAGCGTCGCTCGCCCAGGCACCGCCGGAAACTCTTTCTTCGTTAGCTGATAACCCACGCCACCCGCCACCAACAAATACGACCCTTCCCAAAATAAAATCGCCAGAGCCACACAAAATCCCAAAATCACGCATCGATCTGTTTTGTTCATAGCTTCGCTCGCTCCCGCGCCGTCCAGCACCCAGACTGGAATCAAATTCAACAGATTCAGCAGTGCTCCCGCCCGTGCCAGTGCGCCCCACAAATCATTTCCCGTTTCGCGCCACAAAATCGCGAAGCCTGCGCACGCTAGCCCTCCCGCCAGCGGCCCAGCCAGACTCACCGCTGCTCGCGTTCGCAGCGAAACTCCCATCGCGTTCCATTGCACGTAAGCGCCAAGTCCAGGCAAAAACACCGGCATTTCCGCACGCAATCCCCGCCTGCGAATATCGATGTAATGCCCCATCTCATGGATCAAAATCATCACCGCGAATCCCAGCCCAAACTTCCAGCCAAACAGCGCGAAATCCACCCATAAGAATGCAACGAAACTGAAAAGAAATTTCGCTTTGAACAATGCGAAGAGCCACTTTGCCTTGGCAAGAAAAATCGCTATCGGCGCCACCGGCCCCAACCACTTTGCCCATTTATGTTTTTGCTTCGGAGGAGGTGCGTTCTTCGTGCTCAATTCCAATCGGTAGAGATGCGTTCGCACCCACTCCGCTTGCGTCGATTCGTGCGGCAACAGCGTCAGCGCTTTCGTCCAAATTTCTTTCGCCGAGGCGAAATCCTCATTCGTTTCGAATTGCTGTGCCCGGTTCGAAAGCACCGCCAGTTCTTCGGAGTGCACCAGCGCATGACACTGCTGGCAAGCTAGCGCATCCGGTGCCAGCTCGTTTCCGCAACTCAGACATTTCTTTAAAGGGAGATCAGCCACGATAGGAGCAGGATTGCATAAATTCCATCAACCCAGCGGCGCAACAGGCGCTGGAGTACTTGCTTTGAACGGCCCGATGATTTCGATCTTCTGTGCCGCCGTCAGTTTCCACGCGATATTCATGCCCACCAAAAGAATCACAAGCCCGATAATTCCGCCCGGCTCGTCTCCTAGCTCAAGAAAAGGTGAAGCAAGCCCGGCAAACACCAGTGCCCCAATCAGCCCCCCTATGCTCAAATGCTTTTTCGGTTCTGCGCCGCTCGCGCCAGCCTTGTCGGTTTTCCCGTCGCCCGAAGACGCCAGTGAGTCCGCATTTCCCTTGGGCGTCGTCACAACAACGTTTTCCGTCGATTTTTTCTCTTTCACGTATTGCGCGATTCCCATCGGAATCGCTGACATCGAAACAGCCGCATACGTGAACGCGATCGCCACAATTTGATACCGCCGCCCGCCGATTCCTTTCGACCCTGCTTTGATCGCTTTCCCCACCAGCCATCCAACTGCCAGAGACACATACCCGATAACAATTCCCGTAACAATACCGAACACCGAATACACAATCAGGCCAGCAATCGCTCCGCCCACTCCAAACAGAATTCCGCGCATGAACGCCGTATGCGTATCCTTCGGCATCTGCTGCTTCACCTTGTTGGTGCAATTAGTGCAAGCCAACGCGCCATGCACGCGGTAATACTCGCCCAGAATCGCCTGCTTGCACGCGGGGCAAACTTCTCCGCTCTCTGAGCTCTTATATTCGGCCGTTCCAAACTGTGGAGGAGTCGTGGACATGGCGCGGACGTTAACACAAGTTTCGTTGCTCGAAAAAGAAAATCTTCTCGCCACTTCAAATCTCGCGGGGACCGCCTCGGAGTCTGCTATGCTCTCCCCTCCGTATGCCTTCGCTCAAAGAGAGTTTTTCCCCAAACCATTTCCTCGTGCTTGCCATCGTCTTTTTCTTCTCTTTCACTGTAGCGGCCCAATCCACCGATATTCCTCCGCCCTGGGCCTACACCATGCCCGCCCCTGGCTACAAACCTCCAGTCGACTCGGGCGAGCTTCGCCATGTTCCAGATAGCTCCGCCTCATGGACGCTCACCCAGCTCCGCGATCGCTTCTACGCACCGGACTGGCATCCCGAAGAGCATCCTGCAATGCCCGAAGTCGTCGCTCGCGGCCGCAAGCCGGACGTTTTAGCCTGCGGTTTCTGCCATCGCGCCGAAGGCACCGGCGGCCCGGAAAATTCCAACATCGCCGGGCTTCCCGCCACCTACATCGTCCAGCAAATGGCCGCATTCAAATCAGGCATACGCAAAAGTTCGCTGCCTGATCGCACTTCGATTAAGTACATGACGGCTACCGCCAAATCCGCCACCGACTCGGAAGTAGCCGAAGCCGCCGCCTATTTCTCCAGCATCAAACCGCGCAAACTCATCACCGTCGTGGAGACTGCAGACGTCCCAAAGAATTACGTCGCCGCGTGGGTCTACTCGCCCACACCGGAAGCCGAAACATCGCACGCCACCGAACCGCTCGGCGGACGCATCCTGGAAATGCCGAAAGATCTCGAGCAATTCGAATCGCGCGATACACACAGCGAATTTATCGCATACGTTCCCGTCGGTAGCGTTGCCGCTGGAAAAAAACTCGCCACCACCGGCAGTGCCGGAAAAACGCTCCCCTGCGCGCAATGCCACGGTAACGACCTTCGCGGTAGCCAAGCCTCTTCCGGCAAGAACCATGGGAAGAGTCTTATGGAAAACGTCCCTGGAATCGCGGGCCGCTCTCCCAGCTACCTCTTTCGTCAGCTCTACGATTTCCAGCACGGCACCCGCACCGGCTCTACCGCCAACCTCATGAAGCCCATCGTCATGAATCTTTCCACCGACGACCTCACCGCCCTCTCCGCCTACGCCGCTTCCCTTGACCCGTAGGCTGCACTCATGCCGCAAAAAAACAAAGAGCGCGGCACTTGCCCGCGCTCTTCACAATAAATTATGCGAAGTGGTTGGCCTACAGCGCTCTCTCGGCAACTTCCTTCTGCAGCGCTTCCACCAACTCCGCCAGCGGACGCGGACCCAGATCGCCCTTCGCGCGATGTCGCACGCTCACCGTTCCTGCTTCCGCTTCCTTCGGCCCGACCACCAGCATGTATGGAATCTTCTGCAATTGCGCATCGCGAATTTTCGCCGGCAGCTTCTCGTTCCGGTCGTCCAGATGCACGCGCAGCCCATGATTCTTCAGCGTCTCGTGAATATGCTTCGCGTAATCCGCCACTTTTTCGCTCACCGGGCAAATCTGCACCTGTACTGGAGCCAGCCACAGAGGAAATGCGCCCGCATAATGCTCGATCAGAATTCCAAAAAAACGTTCGACCGAGCCAAGCAGAGCGCGATGCACCATCAACGGCTGATGTTTCCCGCCGTCTTCGCCCACATATTCCAGCTTGAATCGCGCCGGCAGATTGAAATCGAACTGCACCGTCGTCAATTGCCACGGACGGCCGATCGCATCAATCAGCTTCACGTCGATCTTCGGCCCGTAAAACGCCGCTTCGCCTTCAAATTTCTTGTAAGGAATTTTCAGCCGGTCCATCGTGCTCGCCAGAGCCGCCGTCGCGCGGTGCCAATCCTCCGGCTTTCCCGCGTAATTTTCTGGATGTTTCGGGTCCCAGTCCGAAAGCTCCACTTCGAATTTGTCGAACCCGAAATTCTTCATCACTGCAAATGCAAAATCGATGCACGCTTCCACTTCCGCTTCGATCTGCGACGGCATGCAGAAAATGTGCGCATCGTCCTGAGTAAATCCGCGCACGCGCAGCAATCCATGCAACACACCGCTGCGCTCGTAGCGGTAAACCGTTCCCAGTTCCGCCAATCGTACCGGAAGCTCGCGGTAGCTCCGCAGTTTCGATTTGAAAATCAGAATGTGCCCCGGGCAATTCATCGGTTTCAACTGGTATTCGGCTTTTTCCACTTCGATCGCGCCGAACATGTTGTCCTTGTAAAAGCCTGTGTGCCCGCTCGTGTTCCACAAATCCCTCCGCATGATATGCGGCGTATAGACCAGGTCGTACCCGCGCGCCAGCAACTCCTTGCGCAGCCAATCTTCCACAATATTCCGAACCAGCCCGCCCTTCGGATGCCAGAAAATCAGCCCCGGCCCGGCCTCTTCCTGCACGCTGAACAGATCCAACTCGACCCCAAGCTTGCGATGGTCACGCCGTTTCGCTTCTTCCAACCGGTGCAAATATTGATCGAGTTCCTTCTGCGTAAAAAACGCCGCCGCATAAATCCGCTGCAGTTGCGCGTTGTTTTCCTGGCCTTTCCAATAAGCCCCCGCAACGCTCATCAACTTGAACGCTTGAATCCGCTTCGTCGAAGGGATATGCGGCCCGCGGCAAAAATCAATGAATTTTCCAGTGGTATAAAACGAAACCAGCGGCTCGGTGACTTTCTCTTCCACCAGTTCGCATTTGAAGATCTGATTATTTTTCTTGTAAAGCTCGATCGCTTCGGCTTTCGGCAAATACTTTCGCTCGTTCGGCAAATCCTGCGCCGCAAGCTCATGCATTTTCTTTTCTATCTTTTCCAGATCTTCCGGAGTGAACGGCTGCTCGCGCAAAAACTCATAGAAAAACCCATTCTCGACAGGCGGTCCGATTCCTAGCTTCACATTCGGATAAAGTTCCATCACTGCCGCCGCCAGCAAATGCGCCGCCGAGTGGCGAAACACATAAAGCGCATCTGGATCCCTGTCCGTCAGGATTTTCAGTTTCAAATCCTGTTCAAGCGGCCTCCGTAAATCGATCAAATAGCCGCCATCCTCAACCGGATCGCCAAATCCGGTCAGCGCGCCATTATTGGAATAGGCCTTGGCAACATAAGCCGCATCCGCCAGCCGCGGCGAAATTCCCTTCGCGACATCATAAGCTGTCGTTCCTTTCGGAACGTCCTTGACGCTGCCATCCGGAAGTGTGATGTGAATCGTTTCCATAAGCTCCAAGCCTGGAAGGTGAACCATCAAGCTTATCGGCGCAGTAAAACAGAATCAAGCGCACGAGAAGCGTAGCTAAATAATTGTGACGTTTGGAAGACCGCCGAAATGCGCATCTCCCGTAATCAACTGAGCGCTCTCGGCAACGGCCGTCGTGTAAATGATCGCATCAGCCATTGGAACTCGAAACTGGAGACTAACGGCTGCCGCATCGATCGCAACCCTCTCATCTAGGGGAACCACTGTGTGCCGTAACGCTTCAGAAAGAAACCAATCTTCGGCAATCTTCAGTTGCCCCGCGAGCAGCTTTTTGCGGACTTCATACAGCACGACGGTAGGTACGATAAGCGTGTTTTTGGGATTGATCAGATGAGACTCGAACTGGGCTGCTTTTGTATCCGCTGTTAGGTATTCCAGCCAGCCCGACGAATCTATCAGGATTCGGCTAGTACCGGTCGTTGCGGTCACGGTAGCTGTCTTTCCAATCCAGTCCTTTGGCAATCCCGCGCAAGGACTGGATCGATCGCGGAGCGTGCAAGCGAATCGAGCCATCCAAGATATACATTTGGAGCTTCTGGCCCGGGGCAAGCTTCAATGTTTCGCGGATCTTCTTCGGGATAACTACCTGAAACTTGGGAGAGACGGTGACCGTTTCCATGGTAACGCTCCAGGCATCGAATTATATCGATATGGAATCGGTATGTCAATAATGTTATCGATGCCAATTCCGTAAGCACTGTTTTGATGCGCTAACTCGCGAAATTTTGGAATAATGGATGCCTGGGGAGTCAGAATGAGCCGAATCGTCAAAATACTCTTGTCGATGTGCGCCGCAGTCTTTGTCTCGCAAGCTGCTGCCCAAGAAACTCAAAAGGTTAAAGGGCCGGATGAGCGCTATAAGGTAGACATTCTCGTGATCGTCGCCCACCCCGACGACGAAGGCGCGGTAACGCCCTATTTGGCAAAGGCGATTTACGACTTGCATAAAACCGTGGGCGTGGTCTTTGGCACACGCGGCGGGAGCGGCGGAAACGACTATCGCCGCGAACACGGTCCGGCGATGGCGGACGTGCGCGAAATCGAAGCTCGCCAAGCCTGCGCCAAACTCGGAATCGACAAAGTCTGGTTCCTCGGCGGAAAAGACACCGCCTCACAAAACGTCCTGAATTCATTGGCAAATTGGGGACACGGCGCGAGCCTCGAAGAGCTTGTCCGCATTGTCCGGCTCACTCGGCCGGAAGTCATCATCACCTGGCTGCCAAGTATTTTCATTGGCGAAAATCACGGCGATCACCAAGCCGCCGGCGTCCTCGCCACGGAAGCTTTTGACGCCGCGGCCGATCCAACCGTTTTTCCCGCTCAACTTGCCGGAGCCTCGAAGCGCCTTGAGCCCTATCTCGAAAATCTCACGCCGTGGCAGCCGAAGAAAATCTATTACTTCAGTGACGCGAACAATCAAAAGCAGTTTGCCGGAAAAGGATTCGCCTATTCCGTCCGCGAAATCTCTCCATCCCAGAAAAAACCCTACTGGCTGCTCGCAATGCGTTCAGCTGAATCACATCTGACGCAATTCCCTGACGATATAAATCGCTGGGCCAATCTCAACGACGAAGAAATCCAAAAAGCAATGAGCGATCCCAGCAAGCTCTGGTGGTCCGATCCGGAAACCCTCATTTTCGGTAAGTCGGCTGTTGCCGCAAAGCCAACCGACGATGTTTTTGCAGGAATCGATGATTCCGCTGCCATGCGAATTCAGCCTTCGCCCTTCGACAACGGAAGTCATGCCAACCAACTTCGCGTTGGCGGACCGTGGGCTTTCTACGCCGAGTTTCGCAAGAAACACCAACTCGATGATCTGCCGGTTGCCGATCCACCCGAAATCATGGTGAAGAGCGGAACCACTCTCATGATTCCTTTGATCGTCGAACATTCCTCAACTCGCGCAACAACGGTCAAAATCGATGTCGCGGCGCCGCAAGGCTGGCGCGTCGAGAGCGGAGAGGGCCGTTTTCAACTGCCGCTGGAAAAGATGACCGCTTTGCAAGTAGACGTTGCAATCCCGTCCATATCACGCGAAGAAGCTGGCGCAGCAAAACCACAGACAATCGCCGTTCGCGCGGAAATCGACGGCAAGCCAATTGGCGAGGTCAAACTGAAGGTCGCACTGCAGAACGGCGGCGTTCCGCAGTAGAGATACGGATCTCTTTAGCCGCGCAGCCGAGGTTCCTCAAAATTTCATGATACGACCCGGCAACTAGCCGCACTATTTCACAGACATTGACGGGTTCCGTATAGAACGATTTCTCTCCCTCGCATTCCGCGGGGCACGCCGCTCTCCGAAAAGACAAGCCGCAAACGGAGGTAGTTATGGTGTTTCTGTCCCGTCGTTTTCTGTGTAGATTCCTGTCCGCCTGGGCTTTGATGACGTTCCTATATGTTCCAGTCCGGTCCCAAGACAAAGCAGAAGAAAATAAAGCAACTGGAAAGATTAAGCTGTCCGTCGAGCAGATTCCGGCCGCGCCGGCGTCTCTGCCCGTGCTGCGTTTGACAGCCCAAAAGCCGCCAACCGAATTCGTTCAGGAAACCCTGCGCCGTAAGGACCCGAAGTCGGAAAAGCTGGTTCCTCTTGCACAACTGTCGCACCTCTCAAGCAAGGAAGGAAAACTTCCCGAGGATTTCGTGGGCGCGATGAGCGGAGAACATTTGGCTGGATATGTGAACCTCCGCACGGGGGACGCTGAGATCTATCCATCTATTGCAGAGAACGGCGCGCCCGCGGAAGAAGAAAGCCGGTTGATAGAGCGCGCAGACACCGTGGCTCGTGAAATGTTCGGCCGCCAGGACCTCTTGCAAAAGGACGCGACCCACGTCAGCTTCGAGAAGGCGCGCCCGCTTTTTGGGGAGAATGCGGAACGAAGCGAAAACGGTGGTTCCGTGAAATCCGGAAGCCGTCAGGTTTATCTAACCTATGTAACTCTCCGGCGAAGTGTAAACGATCATTTCGTTTACGGGCCGGGTTCACGCGCGATGGTGGCCATCGGTAACGGAGGAACTGTCGAAGGCTTCCTGCGGCGGTGGAAAACCGCGGCCATGAGCGGGAAAGCCACCGAGAGTCGAAGCAAAGAAAAAGTGGCTGAAGCGATTCGGGCACAATTGTTGCCCATCTCCAGGGCGGCCGATGTGGAAGTGCTCTCCACGGATATAGCGTATTACGACGGCAATCGCGACTATCTCCAGCCGGTCTATCGCTTTACCGCCAGGATTCACGAACGCACCAGAGGCAAAGACGAAGACAAAGACAGAGACGACAAGAAAAAACACGTGAATGACGATTTTGTGATCGGCTATGTGCCCATCGGAAAGCCGCTTGAGCCGATTCCGTCTCTGACAAGGCCCCCAGGGACTTTGCCTACTACAGCGAGAAATACCTCCACCTCGGCAAAGCCGGGCGATCCCACTGTGGGGCGCTACGTGGTTCGAAACGACGACCCCAATTGGGTTGCAAACGCCAACGAGTTCATGGCGGGTCTGGACACCTTCTTCGGCAATTTCTTTTTCACCAATTCCCAATATTTCTGGGCCGAGCCCTTCGAGTTCAACACCAACGAAGCCAGTTTCATCAACAGCGTGAACATAGCCGACAACGAAGTGCACGGCGACTGGTGGCTATTCTCTACGCTGAGGAATTGCTGCGATTTGGTTGACATCACTGCGATTCCCGCTTCTGAGGGCTATGGCGCGGCGAATCACGGCTCATTGGACTATTGGGTCTTACATTCCTGTGAAGTCGTGCCGTCGGCGATCGACGCCCCCTGCCAGTCGGATAGCCGTCCTTGGTGGACGCCCTGGTTCAACGTCTTTCAAGGGTTGCACACTGTCGTGGGCTACCGAACGATCATGTGGATTGATGATGATGTGACCGGGCCATACGCTGTTTCGCTGCGCTTCGGCGCCCCAGTGGTGTCTGCATGGTTCAACGCGACGACCAGTGCGGCGGGATATCAGGGCAACCCTACTCTTGGTGCACACTGCGGTCGCACACCGCCGATGGGTCGGCCATCCACGGTCAGCGCTTGCGGACGGCAGAACGACTCGGTGTACGACACCTCCGCGTTGCCGCCGGCAAATTGCGTGATCAATTTCTGGCAGCCGAACTAGCGGGCATTTCCTTTAGCTGCCACTCGCTCGATCCTACTTTTTGGCGCGGGCGGACTCCATTTGTTCCCAGGCGGCGTCGGGTAGCATGGCGAGGTCGTTAAATTCACCGGCGCCGCGGAGCCATTGTCCGCCATCAATCACAACACATTCGCCATTGATGTACTCTGCCATGTCGCTGATCAAAAACGTCGCCAGGTTCGTCAGCTCTTCGTGGCGACCGAAGCGCTTCATCGGATGCTTGTCGCGCGCATGCTCTTCGAATTGTTTCGAAGGCATCAGCCGCGACCACGCGCCTTCCGTCGGAAACGGTCCCGGAGCAATCGCATTCAACCGAATGTGGTATTTCGCCCACTCGACGGCGAGCGAAGTGGTCATCGCAAGAACGCCAGCTTTCGCGCAAGCTGACGGAACGACAAAACCCGATCCGCAATTCGCTGACGCATACGTCGTCACAATATTCAAGACGTTGCCGCCGAGTTTTTGTTCGATCCATCGTTTGCCGAAAGCTTGCGTGCAATGAAACGAACCGTTCAGCACAATTCCGACCACCGCGTTAAACGCATTGGGACTGAGCGATTCGGTCCGCGCCATGAAATTTCCAGCCGCGTTGTTGATCAGCGTATCGATGCGGTCAAACTGCTGGTCAGCCGCTGCCGCCGCCGCTTCCACTTCCGCCGCATTGCGCACGTCGCAAATGGCGAACGCTGCGGAGCCGCCGTTGCGATGAATCTCGTCGCACACTTCCATCAAGGGTTGTTCGCGGCGGCCTACGACAAAAACACGCGCTCCGAGCTTGGCAAAATGCAGGGCCATGGAACGGCCGAGCCCCGTGCCGCCGCCAGTAAGAAAAATGGCGCGGCCTTTCAGCATGTCCGGTTGAAACAAGGTTCACCCCCTTCGTAACGGCGAAGATTGTTCGGGACGAGGGTAATACAAACGAGCGGGTTTCAAGGATTCTAATTTGCCCGCATGTCCGCGGGGATCGGACGGCCCCTGACTTTTGCATATTCCGCTGCGAATAGATCGCTGGTTGGAAATTCGTCTGTCAGCTCTTTCAATAGTCTTTGCGCTAGCTCGTTCTGTTTCTCACGGCGTGCCGCGAGTGCAAGCAGTATTTTTGCGAATGGCTTCAGGTAATGGCCCTTATCGGCGGCATCTTGCATTTGCGCCATGCCAAGTTTCTTGTCGCCGTGAATGTTGCCAAACCAGAGCATGAACCGGGTGCCCGCGTTGAGACTCCCGATAATGTAATTCGCGCTACCAAGCGCAACGTTCGCATCCAGGGCGTCGGGACGCTGCGCCAGAAGCTGTTTTGCATCCTGGTTCGCTTCCTTGATCAGTTTCAGCGCATCGAGCTGCTTTTTCTCCAGGATCGCGTCGGCGTTCGATTCCATGCCGGCCGCAATTGTCATGGAAAAAAGCGCCTCCGGATCTTTTGGATGTTGGGCGAGTTTCGCTTTTGCCAGGGAGCGGGCTTTGGCCAGCGCTTCGCGGAATTTCTTCATGCGTTCGGCGTCCGGTTTCCCTTCAATGCCCTTGAGGAAGCGCTTTTCGTTCAGAAAAAAATCGCTGGTCAGTACGCCCTGCCGGTAGAACTCCTCGAAAAGGAAACTTGCCGCAAGAGCAGCCTCAGGGAAAGGTTCCGTTGGGTGCGCGTCGGCCCATTCGGAAAATTTTGCGCGGGCCTCGGGAAAATGCTGCGTGTAAAGAAACGTAAATCCATCGCTGAGTTCGGGAACTTCCGAAAGACCCGGCGATGCGGCGGGGCGAGCTGGCTCGTCTTCTATTTGAGCCGCCGTGAAGGCGGCGGGCGCCAGCAACACGAGCGCGGCGAGCCCGAAAAACCCCCGCATCAGAAGAGTCCCGGGACGAAACGTGGTTTCGAGGCCATCGCGGCACGATAGTCTGGGTCGGCAAAAAGCACGCGCTCTTCCGTAGACAAGCGTTGCGTTAGAACAATAATGTGCGCGAGCGACCCGGCAATTGCAGTGATCCACGCTGTGTGAATGAGCGGCAAGAAAAACATCTCCAGAAAAACCGCCGCATAGTTTGGATGCCGAACGTACCGAAAAGGCCCCGTCGTGACGACACCAAGTTTTGTGGAGTCCATGATCTGGACGTTCCAGTGTTCACCGAGCGTGCGAATGACCCACCAGCGAATCACATTGGCGATAAGGAAAAAAACAAAGGAAATCGCGGCGAGGACGGGAATAAACGGGCGGTGAAGAAAAACCACTTCCACGGCAGCTCCGGTGAGGACAAGCGTGTGCAGTAAAACCATCCACAAAAACTTCGGGTCGGTGATTTTGGTGCCGCCATCGGCAACGATTTGCTTTTGATGGCTTTTGGAAATTTTCAGCTCGACGATGCGAAGGGCCGCAACGGCGACGAGCAAAGCGAGAAACGCGATTACGCTTATTGCCATTGGAGCAAGAGAAATTCCGCGCTGAAGCCCGGTCCGAACGCCCCCGCGAAGGCAAGGTCGCCAGATTGGAGCGGCCGTTTTTCCAGCCACTCCTGAAGAATAAACAGGATCGTCGCGCTCGAAAGATTGCCGACGTTGCCGAGAATGTCCCACGAAGGCTGCGTGTCTTCGTGCGTGAGGCCCAGCGCTTGTTCAACATTGGAGAGCAAGCGTGAACCGCCGGGATGCAAAATCCACCCCTTGATTTGTTCCTGAGTCAGCCCACGGCGCTTGAAAAAACAGTCCACCAGTTCGCGCATGCGCGCGCCGATCATTTCCGGAACGTCCTTGGAGAGAAGAATGTGGAATCCGGAATCGCGGAGATCGAAACCCATCGCATCGAGCGAATTGGGAAATGTATAGGTTTCCGAG
Organism: Acidobacteriota bacterium; assembly: GCA_018268785.1. Taxonomy (GTDB): domain Bacteria; phylum Acidobacteriota; class Terriglobia; order Acidiferrales; family UBA7541; genus Acidiferrum. The sequence goes on from JAFDVY010000001.1 coordinate 82,357, forward strand.
GAAAGAATCTTCGGCCCCTTGTTCGGTTTGCCCGTAACGATCACCGCGGCCGCGCCATCGCCAAATAGAATCGAGGAAATCAGGTTCGCTTGCGAAATATCTTTGCGTTGAAACGTAAGAGAAGGAAGTTCCACGGCAACGATCAAAACGTTGCGGCCGGGATACGCTTGCAGAAAATCGGACGCCCGCCCCAGGGCCATCGCGCCCGCGGCGCAACCGAGTTCGGTGAACGGCATGCGGCGCACGTCCGAACGAAAGCCCAGCATATTGATCATGTGCGCGTCGAGAGATGGAATCATGAACCCCGTGCAGGAAACGGTGATGATGAGGTCTATGTCTTCCGGCTTCATTCGCGCGCGCTCGAGGCATTTTTGCGTAGCCTCGATGCCCAGCTTGATGGCGTGCTCCATATATTCATTGTTCGTCTTGGAAAGCGGCCGGGGCTCGACCGTGTATTCAATCGGGAAAATTGCGTGGCGCTTGTGGACGTTGGCGTTGTCCACAATGGACATCATCGCCTCGAGTCGGCGCTCGGGAATATCAAAGACCTTGCCCATGTAGTACTTCACGTCATCGCGCGTAATGGTATGCGGGGGCACTGCAGTTGCCGTGGCGGCGATGGCGCACGAATGAGCGTAACTTGTGTTGGAGAGAGGAGTCACGTTTCAGTGAGTTCTTTCTGGCGCGGGACTTAAGAATCCCATTGCCTAGGGCCCGTTGTGCTGCCCTGTTTAACGAACAAAAGTTGTGACCGCCTGCGAGATGACCCCTCGCGTGGGCGACACTTTACCTTAATTTCTCGATTCTTTGCAGCCTGTAATCCCTGCATGGCGACCTGAGGTAAGCTACTGCGCGCCATGAAAAACAACGCCAATTTCCGTCACAAGCAACAACATCCGCTCGGCATGCTGTTCTCCTTACTATCCCTATTGTTAGGGCTCTGTGCAACTTTTCCAGCCCAGTTAAGTGCACAAGAAAAGGCGCCGGTTCTGGTCATGGTGTCCGTGGACGGAATGAAGCCGGAATATGTGACCCACGCCGAGGAGTACGGCGCAAAAGTGCCGAATCTGCGGAAGATGATGGCGGAGGGAATGTACGCCGAAGGCGTACAGGGCGTAATTCCGACGGTGACATATCCGAGCCACACGACGCTGATCACGGGCGTCTGGCCGGCGAAGCACGGAATTTTTGCGAACACGCTCTTCGATCCGCTCGATAAGGGGCACCAGGCCTGGTATTGGTACGCGGAAGACCTGAAAGTGCCGACGCTCTATGATGCGGCTCGTGATGCGGCGCGGACGACGGCGGCGATCCAGTGGCCGGTAACGGTCGGCGCGAAAGTGACTTGGGACATTCCCGAAGTCTGGCGCGCGGGCGATGAGAACGACATAAAGCTGGTGCGGGCAACTTCCACGCCAGGATTGCTGGATGAAGCGGAAAAAGAAATCGGCGTGTATCGCGGCGGGATTGACACTTCAATTGATGCGGATGAAGTGCGCGTGAAGTATGCGGAATGGATTTTGGAGAAAAAGCGGCCGGCGCTGCTGCTGCTCCATTTGAGCGCTCTGGACCACACGGAACACGACACGTTTCCGTTTTCGGCGGAAGCGCTGGAAGTGATCGCGAAGCAAGATGCGGCGATTGGAAGATTGCGCGCCACAGCGGAACGATTGTTTCCGGGGCGCGTGATCTTTTGCGTGGTGAGCGACCACGGGTTCGTGAAAGTAGACAAGCAACTAAGTCTCGCGTCTGCATTTGTGCAAGCGGGATTGATAACGCTGGACAAAAAAGACAGAGCGACAGAGTGGAAAGCGTTTCCGTGGACGACAGGCGGGTCGTCGGCAATTGTGCTGAAAGATCCGAAAGACACAGCGGTCGCGGAACAAGTGCGTGCGCTGCTGAAGAAATTGGCAAGCGATCCCGCGAATGGAATTGACCGGGTGCTGGAAGCGGACGATTTGCATGAGCGCGGAGGATTTCCGACGGCTTCGTTTCTTGTAGGCCTGAAGCCGGGGTGGAAAAACAACAATTCGCTGACGGCTCCATTAGTGGAGCCAGCGAAAGTAAGCGGAACACACGGCGCGCTGAACGATTTGCCGGAGCTGCGGTCCTCTTTTTTTGTAGTCGGACCGGGAGTGCCGCCGGGAAAGAAATTCGAGTTGATCGATATGCGCGATATCGCGCCAACGCTGGCGAAACTCGCGGGATTGAGGCTGCCGAGCGCGGATGGCAAGGCTCTATTGCAGTGATAAATGACGAGCGAAGAAACGCAAGACTGGGGGGCCGGTCTAAAGACCGGCCACTACAAAAGCTAACCGGCGGCTTCTTGGGAGGCGCGGATTTCTTGCCAGCGGCGGGGGCGCTTGCTGAATTGCAAAACCTTTTTGCGCAAGCGGATGGTTTTGGGCGTGATTTCGACGAATTCGTCGTCGGCGATGAATTCGATGGCTTGTTCGAGGCTCAGTTCGCGATGGGGAATGAGGCGAATGGCTTCGTCGGCGCTGGATGAGCGCATGTTGGTGAGCTTCTTTTCGCGCGTGACGTTGACTTCCATGTCCTGTTCACGGGAATTTTCGCCGATGATCATGCCTTCGTAGACGTCCACAGTGGGACCGACGAAAAGTTCGCCGCGCTCCTGCAAACCCCAAAGTGCGTAAGCGGTGCTGACGCCGGCACGATCGGCGACCAGTGCGCCCGTGGGACGCAGAGCCATGTCTCCGCCGTAATCGATCCAGCCTTCAAAGATGGAGTGAATGAGCGCGGTGCCACGCGTGTCGGTCAGGAGCTGGCTGCGGAGGCCGATGAGGCCGCGCGACGGAATTTTGAATTCGAGGCGGACGCGGCCGGAACCGTGATTGCTCATCTTGGTCATTTCGCCGCGGCGCGAGCCGAGCGTTTCCATGATGATGCCGATGAAATTATCTGCGACGTCGATGACGACGCGTTCTTGCGGTTCAAGTTTGCGGCCATTTTCGTTGCGAACGACGATTTCCGGTTTGCCGACCATCAATTCAAAGCCTTCGCGGCGCATAGTTTCGATGAGAATGGCGAGTTGGAGTTCGCCGCGGCCGAGGACGCGGAAAGATTCGGGCGTGTCCGTGTCCTCGACGCGTATGCTCACATTGGTGAGCAATTCGCGCTGGAGGCGATCGCGGAGGTCGCGCGAGGTGAGATAACTGCCTTCGCGTCCGGAGAGCGGGCCGGAGTTGACGGTGAAAATCATGGCGAGCGTCGGCTCGTCAATGACGAGCGGCTCAAGGGGCGAAGGATTGTCGAGGTTGATGATGCTTTCGCCGATTTGAATGCCTTCGACGCCGGCGATGGCGACGATGTCGCCTGCGACGACTTGCTCGGCTTCGTCGCGTTCGAGGCCGCGGAAGGTGAAGAGCTTGGTGATTTTTGTGGGCTGAATTTTTCCGTCGAGTTTGCTGATGCCGACTTCTTCCGCGCGATTGAGCGTGCCATTGAATACACGGGCGATGGCGATGCGCCCAAGAAATTCGGAGTAGTCAAGATTCATGACCTGGAGTTGTAGCGTGGCGGCGGGATCGGCGGGAGGCGCGGGGATTCTGGCGACGATGGTTTCGAAGAGCGGGAGAAGATCCTTGGAGCCGTCGCCGGGAGTTTTGTGAGCGACACCTTCGCGGGCGTTGGTGTAGATGACGGGGAAGTCGAGCTGGTCTTCGGTGGCGTCGAGATCGATGAAGAGGTCGTAGATTTCGTCGAGGACTTCCTTGGCGCGGGCGTCGACGCGGTCGATTTTGTTGAGGACGACGACGGGCGGAAGTTTTGCAGCGAGGGCTTTTTGGAGAACATAGCGCGTTTGCGGGAGCGGGCCTTCGCTGGCGTCCACGAGAAGAACGACACCGTCGACCATGCGGAGCGCGCGTTCGACTTCGCCTCCGAAGTCGGAGTGACCGGGCGTGTCCACGATATTGATTTTGGTGTCGTGGAAAAAGAGAGCGGTGTTTTTGGCGAGAATGGTGATACCGCGCTCGCGCTCGAGGTCGTTGGAGTCCATGACGCGCTCGACGACTTCCTGATTGGCGCGGAAGATGCCGGACTGCTTGAGCATGGCGTCGACGAGAGTGGTTTTGCCGTGGTCGACGTGGGCGATGATGGCGATGTTACGGATATTCTTACTCATAAGTCTTTTATTTGCCTATAGATACAAAAATAGCTGCTGAAAACAACCAGCAGCCGTGTGAATCTCATTCGTTGGCTGCGCCGTGCCACCCGGAAGAAAAAGCAGATTCTCCGCTAACAACGTGCGGAGAGAGAAGAAGTTCCTCGCTTCGCTCGGAATGACAACTGGGTGGTGGGCAGCCTGAATTCTCAGGTGCGGCCGTGCAAGGAATAGTTTACCAGAGAAGGGCGGGAAGGTCAGTAGGAGAGGTCGGCTGGGATTCCCAACCCATTGCGTCACAAACAATGAAATTCCAACGAAACTCTGTGCGCATTGAGCGCGCAGTGCGCGGTATGATTTGGGCGAATTTTTGGGAGCGAACATGAGAATTTTTGGGCGGGTTGTTTTGATTGCGGCGATGGTTGTAGGAATTCTTGCGCCCGGGCGAAGCGCGGCGCAGGAGAACAAGCGGCCGGACTTGGCTGAGCTTTTTGAGAAGCGCGAGGTCATGATTCCGGTACGGGATGGTGTAAAACTGCACACGGAGATTTACACGCCGAAGAATGCGAAAGAGCCGCTGCCGTTTTTGATGGACCGGACGCCGTATGGAGTTTCCGCGCCGAACAAAGGGATGAGCGGCGAGCTTTACCGCTACCAGAATCTTTGGGCGGATGGCTACATTTTTGTGTTTCAGGATATTCGGGGGCGGTATGGGTCCGAGGGAAAGTTTGAGATGTTGCACACCTCGCCGGATGCGGGCGATGCGAAAGGCGTGACGGAGAGCTCGGACACGTACGACACGATTGACTGGCTGATCAAAAATGTGGCGAACAACAACGGACGAGTGGGAATGGACGGGATTTCGTATCCGGGATATTTGGTGACGATGGGGATGGTGAATCCTCATCCAGCGCTGAAGGCAGTGAGCGAGCAAGCGTGCATGGGGGATACCTGGCTGGGCGACGATTTTTTTCACAATGGCGCGTTCCGGCTGAGCTATGGCTTTGAGTACACGGCGCTGCTGGAGACTTCGAACGAGAATTTCAGTTTTCCGTTCGACAGTTTCGATTTGTACGATTTCTATTTGCGGATGGGCGCGCTTTCGAACGCGAATGTGAAATATTTTCACGGAAAGATCCCTACCTGGAATGATTTCGTGCAGCACGCGAGCTACGACGAATTTTGGAAAAGGCATGCGGTAGCCGCAACACTGCACGAGGCAACGGTGCCGGATTTGAATGTGGCGGGGTGGTGGGATCAGGAAGACATGTTCGGGCCGCTGATGACGTATGCGCGGCTGGAGAAAAGCGACAAGAAGAATTTTAATTTTTTGGTGGCAGGGCCGTGGAATCACGGCGGGTGGTCGCGCGGGCCGGGAAAATCGCTGGGGCAGATTCCATTTCATAGCGACACGGGCGTTCATTTTCGGGAAAAAATTGAAGCGCCGTGGTTCGCGTACTGGCTGCATGACAAAGGAACGCTTCCGGTGAAGGAAGCGACGACGTTCCAAACGGGCAGCGATACCTGGACGTCGTATGATTCCTGGCCGCCGAAGGAAGCGCAGACGAAGAATCTGTATTTTCGCGAAGAGGGAAAGCTTTCGTTTGATGCTCCGACTGCCAGCGGCACAGATGCAGCGGATAGTTACGTGAGCGATCCGGCGCATCCGGTGCCCTATCGCGCGAGGCCTGTGGACATGACGTATCCGAGCGACCATCCGGGGAGCTGGTATACCTGGTTGGTGCAGGATCAGCGATTTGTGGACAACCGTCCGGACGTGCTGACGTGGAAGACGGACGTACTGACGGACGATGTGACGGTGGCGGGAAATGTAGTTGGAAAATTGTTTGCTTCGACGACAGGAAGCGATGCGGACTGGGTTGTGAAGTTGATCGACGTGTATCCGGAGAAAGTGGAAGAGGATTGGAAATTGTCCGGATATGAATTGATGATCGCGGAAGAGATTTTCCGCGGGCGGTATCGCAATTCGTTTGAGAAGCCGGAAGCGATTGCACCGAATCAAGTTACGCCGTTCACGGTGGATATGCACAGCTCGAATCACGTGTTCAAGAAGGGGCACCGAATTATGGTGCAGGTGCAGAGCACGTGGTTCCCGTTGTACGACCGGAATCCGCAGAAGTTTGTGCCAAATATCTTCGAAGCGAAGGACGCGGACTACCAGAAGGCGACACAGACGATCTACCGGTCGGCAAAATATCCGTCAAGCGTGGCGGTGGATGTGTTGCCGGCGAAGTAAGACAAAACCGCAAATTATTTTTTGCGGAGGTAGATGAAGTCGTATTCGACGTTCCAGGTCTTGCCGCCGTCCGTTGATCCACGGCTGAATTGGCGAACTTTGCCGGGTCCCATGGGAATGAACTGGAGATGGCGTTTCAGTTTAGGGCCGGTTGGTTGCGGCATTTCATCGGTCCAATAGTCCAGGACGCCGTCTTTGCTCAGTTCGCCGTAAAAAAAGATGTTTCCTCCGGCGTTGTCCACCCAAAACTGCTCCCAGCGTTTTAGGGCGGAATTGTAGATGTTGTAGCTCTTGCCGGAATAGGGATTGCCGCTGCTTTGCCAATTTTCGAGGATGACGCAATCGCCGAGGGTTTTTTCAATGCGGCTCTGACCGGCAGGAATTCCGCCCTGCGTCGTTTCGACGTTCCATTCCCCGACCCAAAAATCGAACTGTCGGTTTTCGGGTGTGTAGGCGCATGGAGTGAGGTTGCGATTGGTTTGTTCGAGGAGTTTTGCAAATCGCGGGTCAGAACGCAGCGAAGCGAGATACGGATCGGAAGCAAGCTGATCCGGCTTGTTGTAACCGGCCTTTACGGCCTTGTCGAGGTGTTCAAACGCTTGTTCGTTTTGGTTTCTTTGCGCGTACACAGCGGCCAGCGAATACTCCGCATAGAGCGGAGGAGCGCCTGCAGCGAGGGCTTTGTTGTAGACGTCAATGGCGCGATCGAGCTGGCCGAGTTCTTGGAGAGAGGCGCCGAGGCGAAACCAGGCGCGAGGAACTTCCGGATGAGCCTGTGTGAGTTTTTCGTAGAGCGTGGCGGATTTGGCCCAGTCTTTTGTGTCGTAGGCGACGCTCGCCTCCGCAGAAAGGTCATTCGAAGGCTGCTGCGCTCCGGCAACAGAGACAAGAATTAACAAGAACGCGAAAAAACACGCCAATTTGGCGATGAGTTTGTTCATGGGGAAACTCCGCTCGAGGATTTTGCTGCACTTGAGGGCTTAGACGGGAATCGCGGAAAAATGCTCGCAAAAGATTTCGGGGAAAGCTCGTGAGAGCTTTCCCCGATGTTGTTTCTGGACTAACCGAAAGAAGCGCGACTTAGAAGATGAGCTTCAAGCCAAGTTCCATGTTGCGGCTGCCACCATCGAAGTCGAACTTGTTCAAGAACGCCGGGCCGGAGTTGACGAAGATATAGCCGGCGTTCAATGGATTGGTGTTGTTGTTCTGATCGATCGAGCCGTTGTTAGTTGGCAAGCCGATACTGAAATTGCGATGGTTGAAAGTGTTGTAAGTCGAAGCGCGGAATTGCAGTGAGAAGCGCTCCGTGAGCTTCGTCGTTTTGAAGAAGCTCATATTCCAGATATTGATCCCTGGAGTGCTGATCGTGTTGCGGCCGACGTTGGCACTTGTGCCGACTTCGGCCTGGACAAAGCGAGCAGTGGGATCGATGGCGACGTAGCCGACGACGTTAGCGCCATCTTCTGCGCCGCACATCCAGGGATGGCCCTTCTTGTTTGGATCTCTTCCGACGACCGTGGTCGCGCCGCCGGGATTTGCGTTGCAAACAGCGTTCACCGCAGTGCCCGTTCGGCCGACGCCGGCGGCATTGAAGATCGTGCGGTCTCCCGCGCCGTCCCCGTTTGCGTTGGCATCGGAGCCAGAAAGCGCAGTTACGGGCTGGCCGCTTTCCAGAAGGTAGGTGCCGTTCACTTCCCATCCATGTGCGACGGCTTTGACGAAACCGTTGCTGGTGCTGATGTTCGGGAAGTCGTAGACCCAGCTCATGGCGAACTTGTGGCTATTGTTGAGAGCAGATAGCCCCTTTTCCGCCGCGAAATCGAAGCCGTCCTGCGAGCGGCGCGGATTCACGCGGCTGCTGAAGAGTTCGTTCGTAGAGTTGTCAATGTTCTTTGAGAACGTGTAGTTCGTCCGGAAATACAGCCCCTTGGTGAAGCGATGCTGGAAGTCCACCGAAACACCATGGTAAGTGTTCCAACCGATCGGCGGGAATGTAGTGACGTTTCCGAAGAAACCATCTCCGGACAGAGGCTGTGGATTGAAGTTAAAGAAGTCCAAGAGAGTGCTCGCGGGTGCAACAACCGTTGCGGGCACCGCTGAGGCTGTCAAGTAGGTTGGAAGCGCCTTGAGCGGGCCGCCGGCCACGTTTGGATCAAAGGCGGACTGCGAATTCAGCCGCTGCTGAACAGGCAATTCAAGCCCGCGAGTGCCAACGTAGCGGATCTCGATGCTGGAATTGCGGAAGAGTTCATGCTGGATTCCAAGGGACCAGGTCATGACCTTGGGAGAGACGTGGTCTGGAATCAAGCTGGAGGTTGCTGCGCGTGCTTCAGCCTGAGTTGCCGGCGGAACATTGTCCTGGAGCAAACCTCCGCCTGCAAGAAAGCCAGTACCGGTGGCGCACCAGGCTGGTGGAGTGGCTGAAGCGCAAGTAACGGAGGGTTTTTGCTCCGTTTGCAACTGCGGAGGCAAGCTGTTGACTGCGAAATTGTTGGGCACAACGTCGTAGGCGATCTGGAAGCCGCCGCGAATGGCCCATTTGCCGTTGCCCCATGGATCGTACGCGAAACCGACGTGAGGGCCGATGTTGTTCTTATCGGAGTGCGGCTTGCGGAAGATGAGGCCGAGAGCCGGATCGTTGGAAATGGCGTTCAAAGCCTGATCGCCTTCCGCGCGCGGCACGCCGTTATATTCGTAGCGCAAGCCGAGGTTGAGCGTGAGGCGAGGAGTAATCTTCCAATCGTCCTGGACAAACCAGTAGATGGAATTGTAGTTGTCCGCGACCGTGCCGGAACCTGCGCCGCGCAGAGCTCCGTTCAATCCGTTGGGAACGAGGTCGTTGATGAAACTGCTGAGATCCTTGTAATCCCACTCGCCGCGAGCTCTCGGCAGGTTATTTGTGGGAGCGATGTACTTGCGGCCTTCCGCACCGAACTTAAAGGTATGTTTGCCGCGAATGGTCGTCAGGGCGTCAGAAAGTTGATAGATGTTCTGCGTGTAACCCTGAGGAGCCAGGCTGAAGGGACCAACGTTGCTGCCGAATTCGTCGATTTCGACGTTGGGGAAGTTGGAAAAATTCGCAGGAACGGTATCGTTTGGTCCATTCAAACGGGAGTAGGAAGCGCGGAAATCATTGATCCAGCGCGGGCTGATGCTCCAGGCGTCGGTGAAGAGGATCTTGCGGGCATCGTCGGTTTGCGCGCCGGTGAATTGCGCTTGAGGCTGAATGGGATTGACCTGCGGCAGGCGCAGACGATCGTAGAGGAATCGACCGCGAAGCTGGTGTTTACCCAGGTTTGCGTCGGCGTTAACGGTGAAGTCGTGCTGATTTGAGAAAGAGGGAGCGACGGAGTTGAAGGTGCCGACTTCGATCGCTTGTCCATTGACGCAAGCAAAGGAAGGCTTAGTGTCCCCAGAACCAGAATTGCAGTGAGCAGCTCCGTTGGAAGTGGGAGCCAGAGGGAATTGAGTCAAAATAGCGGAGACTGCAGAATTTGGATTCAAAGCCTGCAATTGCGCGAGTCCCGCCGCGGTGGGCATCACTACAGTAGCGCCCGCCGATGCGAGGCCTTGGTTTTGAAATTCATACGCGCCGTAGATGAAAATCTTGTCGCGCTTTATGGGACCGCCGAGGCTCGCGCCAAAGCGGTTGTAGTCAAAGCGATTCTTGATGTCAGGCTGTCCCTTGTTGCCCTGCTTTTCCTGGTTGGTTGCGGCGTCCAAGTCGCGGTTGCGATTGAATTCCCACGCGGCGCCGTGCCAATTGTTGGTGCCTGATTTTGTGATGATGTTGAAAATACCGCCGGCTGAGTGTCCGTACTCGGCGCTGAACTGGTTGGTGAGCAGCGAGAATTCCGCAATGGACTCCTGAATGACGGGCTGCACTGGGCCGTTTACGTCAATGCGGTTGTCGTCGACGCCGTCAATATTGAAACCATTGAAACGAGGACGATTGCCGCCGATGGAACCGCCAGAACCGAGAACGCCCCCCTGCTGAGTGGTGGTGCCAGGAACGAAAACCGCAAATTCCTTTACGTCACCGCCAAGAGTGTTTAAAGGAAGTTCGTTCACGACGCGACCGGCAAAACTCGTGGTGATTTCGGAGGATTGCGTTTGAACGAGATCTGCACCCGCTTCGACTTCAACAACGGCCGAGACGGAGCCGAGCTCAAGAACCACCGTCGCCTCAGTTACCTTATTGGAGGAGACGATGATTCCCTTTTGAACTGCTTTCTTGAAGCCGTTTTTCTCGACGGCGATCGTGTAATTCCCCACAAGCATGTTTGGAAAAACATATGTTCCCGCGCTGGAAGTGCTTGTTTCCTTTGCCACACCGCTGTCTTCGTTCGTGACAGTGACTTTGGCATCTTCAATGCTGGCCTGGCTACCGTCCATGACAGTCACGCGAAGCGTGCCATCGAGGCTCTGAGCCGAGGCCGTGCTGACGAAAACCATCGCAAACAAAGCAAAGGCAGTCATAAGCAGAAAAGAAATCGATCTACGCATATTGCTTACCCTCCTTGACTGATTCCCCCTGTACGGAAATGCGCGACTGAGGACCTTGAGCTGATGCCAAACGGGCATAGGCGCAGCCGTACAAATTGGTTACGGAAGGGATGGCAGATGAGAGGCCAGTAGGGACAATTTGTCCCTCAAATTCGCGTTTCGTGAATCTAAGCAAGCAAACCATTCAGAGAACAGACAATGAAGCGGGGTGATATTTATAAATTTATGGAAATCGAACGTTTGGTGAGATTAAATTTAGAGCAACCGGTGGCGAGCAACCTGGTGTTTCTACGGTTTTTCAGACCTTCTCCAAACTTTTGTAAGTACAAATATTTTCTTCTATATACAGGAACAAACAGGAAGAGATTTTCGTAAGAAAAGCTAAACACTTAGCGGAATGATACGTCTATTCCGATAGGGTGTAGTGAATGACCTCGAATCTCTTACCGGTTGCGGGCCCTTTGATGGAATCAAGTACAAACGCAGAGCTTGTGCAGAGTAATCGATATATTCGATTCGGTTCATTCCACGTTGATCAGCAGCGGCAACAGGTATTTCGCAACGGAAGCCGTTTGAAGCTACAGGGCAAGGTATATCAAGTCCTTCTGACTTTGATCGCAAAGCACGGGCAAGTGGTAACCCGAGAGGAATTGAAACAGGCGCTTTGGCCGTCGGATACGCATGTTAATTTTGACGCGAATGTAAACACAACGGTGAATAAGCTGCGGCAGATTCTGGGAGATTCGACCGACAGGCCTGTTTACATCGAAACAATTCCGCGCAAAGGATACAGTTTTATGCCGGAGCCGGAATTTGCGACAGAGCCATTTGTGGCGACGATTTATGTTGAGCCGGTGAATGTAACCGACATGAACAGCGCGGCTGCCGAAACGAAACAGCCCGAAGAGAATTCGGACCGGTGGATGACGCTGGGGATAATTGCGTTGATTCTTGCGGGGGTTTTGCTGGGAGCGGGGGTGGCCACGCTCTGGATTTCCCACACTGCATCGCTGATCCGCCACTGATCCTTCGGTTGCGGGCCGGTCTTTATTCTTGCAAGAGAGATTCCCGACGAGCGGCCGGCTCCAGGAACAAGCCGGCGACTTGTTTTCCTCCACACGAAAGAACGAAAGCGATTTGCCCTGGACCAAACGGCGCAGACTCGAATGAGTTTCCGGTCCGTGTCTCCGAAATTTCTCTGATAGAGTGAGGGCATGCTTACAGCCATTACGCGCGCGGTCAGTCCGGCGCTTGCTGCATGTGAATTGAGTTTTATCGAGCGCGTTCCGATCGATATGGAGAAGGCTCGCAAGCAGCATCAGGCGTACGAAAAGGCCCTCGCCGCACTAGGAGCGAAGGTGATTTCGCTTCCGGCAGAGACCGAGCTTCCCGATTCGATGTTTGTGGAGGACCCGGCGGTTGTGCTGAGTGAGCTGGCCGTGGTATTTCCGCTGGGGACGGCGACGCGGCGACGCGAATCGGAATCGCTGGCAACAGCAATTGCGCCGTTTCGAAAGATCGAGTACGTGAAGCTTCCCGGGACCGTGGAAGGCGGGGACATTCTACGAATCGGCAAGAAGCTGTTTGTGGGATTAACAGCTCGGACGAATGAATGCGGAATCGAACAACTGCGGAAAATCGTCACGCCGTACGGTTATGAAGCGATTGGTGTTCCGGTGAGTGGATGCCTACATTTGAAATCTGCAGTGACGCATTTGGGAAACAACACGCTTTTGGCAAATCGTAGTTGGTTCGACACGACTCCATTTGCGGGACACGAGTGGATTGACGTCGATCCCGGCGAACCGCACGCTGGGAATGCGCTGGCGCTGAGCGGTTCCGTGATTTTTCCAGCTTCGTTTCCGAAGACGCGAGCGCGAATTGAGGCGAAAGGATATCGAGTGGTGTCGCTGGATATTGCGGAGCTGCAAAAAGCAGAATCTGGGCTTACCTGTTCCAGCCTGATCTTCGATGCTGGATAAGAACTATGGCGGCTCCAGTGCCTGGAGCGGCCGCGTCGGGCCACAGTGTAAGCCAGGCATCGCCCGTACCAAATTTTCTTTTGACAATGTTCGCGCGTGTGATAGTTTTGGATAGGCATGTTGTCTCTCGCCAACTCGAAGCGCGGCGCGTCGTCCATATCCATGGCGACGACCACTATTATTACGACTACGATTACGACTACCGGCGCTTCCGGCGAGGGGAGAAACAGCTAAGCAAACTAGCCAAAGTTTCCAAACCCACCGCCAGAAGCAAACCGGCGGTGGGTTTCTTCTTTTACCCCCTCCGGAAAAATGAAAGCGGTGCTCCCTGGAAACCACAAACCATAAGGAGCAGTCGTGATGAGTCCGGAGAACGTTCAAGAGGAAGCGCAATACGAAGACCAGTGCGGCCGCATGTTCACGGGAACATACGCGGAACTTGCGCTGGAATCGCAGAGCGGTGTAGTGGCGTTCAAGTTTGGCGGGACGTCGCTGCTCGGGGCGAAGCGCATGTTGCACGCGGCAGGATTGGTGAAGAGCGCGGCGCAAACTGCGCGCGTGGTTGTGGTGGTCTCAGCCATGAAGGGAGTGACGGATCAGTTGCTCGCCCTGGCGAAGCTGGTGGACTCCGGAAATTTGGCCGATGCAAAGCGCAAAGCGGATGCGCTGCTGCGCGCGCACTCGGACGTGCTTGCTGAATTGCAGCTCGATGAACTGGATCACCAGCGCGTTTGGAATGACTTGCGATTGCTGGGGCGGGATTTGTTGCATGAAGTTTCCGCGCCGCCGCGCGTGAGCAGCGAGGCGTTGCATGACTCGCTCGCTTCCTTTGGCGAAAGATTCAGCGCGCGACTCTTTGCTGCGGCCCTGGATGCGTGCGACGTTCCGTCGGCGCCTGTGGCTTCCTCGGAATTTGTGCTGACTTGCGATACGTTTCGCGACGCAAAGCCGGACCTGGCAGAGACACGCGAGCGGGGGCGGGATGTATTGCAACCCCTGTTGGAAAGCGGACTCGTTCCTGTAGTTACAGGATTTGTGGGAGCTACCCGCGACGGCCGCGTGACGACACTCGGACGAAACAGCTCGGATTACTCAGGCGCAATCATCGCGCACGTGGTGAATGCAGATGAACTGGTCATCTGGACCGACGTGGATGGAGTCTTCACCGCAAACCCCAATGAATCGAGGGAAGCCCGGCTACTGCACCAGTTATCCTACGAGGAAGCCCACGCACTAGCCGCTGCTGGAGCCAAAGTCTTGCATGAGGATGTGTTACCGCTCGCGGCGGAATCGGAAATGGTGGTGTGGGTGCGCAACACGTTTAATCCGGAATTTCGGGGAACGCGGATTGGGCCGGCAATGAATCGAATGGCGCAAGAAAATCTCCAACGAGGTGATGCATGAGCGGCCCCAGCAAGGGATCGGACAAGCGGTTTGAGAGAAAGTTCCGGGCCGGAGTGCTTGGCGCAACTGGAATGGTCGGGCAGCGGTTCGTCCGCATGCTGGCGAATCATCCGTGGTTTGAGTTGGCGGAACTGGCGGCGTCGGAACGGTCGTCGGGAAAAAAGTACGGCGATGTGGTGAAGTGGCACCTCGACTCGCCGATTCCGGAAGCCGCGCGCGATCTGCTCGTGAAAGAGCTTGCGCCGAATCTGGATTGTGATTTTGTGTTTTCGGCGCTGGATTCGAGTGTGGCCGGGCCTGCCGAAGAGGATTTCGCGCGCGCGGGATATCCCGTGCTGAGCAATTCCAAAAATCATCGGATGGATCCAGATGTTCCTCTACTCATTCCGGAAGTGAATTCCGCGCATTTGGATGCAATTGCCGTGCAGCAGAAAAATCGGGGCTATGACGGTGGATTCATCGTAACCAATCCCAATTGCTCGACGGCAGGATTGGTGCTGGTGCTGAAGCCGCTGGCGGATGCTTTTGGCCTCGAAAAGATTTTTGTGGTGACCATGCAAGCGGTATCCGGGGCAGGGTATCCGGGCGTGGCTTCGCTCGATATTCTGGGGAACGTCGTGCCGTTCATCAGTGGAGAAGAAGAAAAGATGGAAGAGGAGCCGCAAAAGCTGCTCGGGAAGTGGGACGGCTCGCGCTTTGTCGAAGCGGGCATGGGCATCAGCGCTCATTGCAATCGTGTGCCGGTGCGCGACGGACACATGGAGTGCGTTTCGCTCAGTTTGAAAAAGATTGCCAGCATTCACGAAGTGGCGGAAGTCCTGCGGGATTTTGCGGTGGATGACGAGCTAGCTTCCCTTCCGACAGCAGTGCGCAATCCAGTTGTTGTGGTAGAGGAGGACAACCGGCCGCAGCCTCGGCGCGATGCAGATGCCGGGAACGGAATGGCTGCCGTCGTTGGCCGCATCCGCGAATGTTCACTGCTGGATGTGAAGCTCACGCTGCTGTCGCACAATCTGGTGCGTGGAGCGGCGGGCGCGGCGGTATTGAATGCCGAACTCCTAGCCGTTCGCGGCTACCTTCAACATCGCGTTGCAGTTCCGTTACCTGTTGCCGAGCCAATCCCACGCTAGGGGCTTGCGAAATCTGGCAGCTTTCGTGCAGTTCAGACAATTGTGGCCTGGAAATTAGTTCCCGAAGCATGGTTGGCCAATAGGAGTTTCATTCGATCCATCGAATGTTCCAGACCAATGGAACCGCCGAAGGCAACGAAGACGGCGAGGACTTGCTTAGTAGCTGGAGTGACCATGGTGCGCTCGGAATCGCTGGTGGCGCTGCCGTGCGGACCGAGTTCGTCCGCGAATAGAGGCAAGCCTTCGAGATTCAAATCGTATTTTCCGATGCCTTTGTAAGTTTCGCCGGGGCGGCCAGCGCGAAAGGTGATGTCTCCCCTTACTTGCGCGAGATCGTAGAGACCAATGGGCAAACGACTTTCGACGCTGACGATGTTGATGATGTCCACGACGGCGTGAATTCTCGGCAGGCCCTTACCTGCGATGATGCGGCGAATCAGTGCTTCGGCTGAACCGCGATAGCGAGCGGGATCTTTGCCGAGAGCTTTGTAACCGGACCGGGTCGCTAGAATCGCGGAAGACTCGAGGATTGCGCGAGGTGCCTGGAGTGACAGGATTTTCTGTTCACAGAGGCGCAGTTCTTCTTCGATGTCCGCGGAAGTTTCTCTCGCTTCTACCTCGGCGGTCAGGCATCCGAGTGCAACGCGCGGACAGTCTGCTTTGAGGGAGGGATCAATCGAGACAGTCGTCATGGCGAAGTCGGGCGCAAGTGGAGTGTACCGGAAAGCGGGGGAAGCAGTGACAAACGCGAAGCAAGAAGGCCAGGAAAGGTACTAATAGTTATAGAACTATAAATCAGTTCCGGGGACAAGTAACGTTTCCCCGCTTGCCAAACATGGATAAAACTCTGCACATCGGTTTCTAATAGCAAATTGAGAGCTCTGCAAGTGGAACAAAATAAAAAGGTTAAGATTGCGGAAAAGGCACGCCTTTTGGCTGGCAACTTGCACTACACCTACCGTCCCAATTCGGTTGGAGGGTGTGCGCGTGAAATTCTCGAAACTTTTTGTCTTGCTGCTGCTGGTGGGATTGACGGCGTCGGCAGCGATGGCGGATACGATAGACCCGACTGTGGTCATTCGCCAAGTAGATCCCCCTCCTGTTGCCATCACGAATCCGTTCGGGACAATTCCCGTGTTTGCTACGGCCAATCAGAACGTGTTTGCATTTCAGAACGATACCGGCCTGACGCTCGTATCCCTGAGCGTGACGCTGTTTGGCTTGAACATGCCGCTTGATTTCAGCTTTGGCGAAAATCCCGGCGATGGAATCTTCGCAAACACGCAATTGCACCAAAACGACAACGGCAGTTTTACCCTGATTTTCTCGGGCGTGGACGCGAATCACACGGGACTTCTTCCAGCTATTTGCAACACGGAGAATAGCAATGAAGATGAAGATGGGAATTGGGATGGGAATTGGGATGAGGATGGTTCGTGCCCGCAGTGCGTTGGCGGAATCTATTCGCTTGAAATCGACGGTATTCCATCCGGCGCGATTGTAGGTGGAAGCGCCACTGTTTCGGCTCCGGAGCCAGCAACGTTACTGCTTTTGTCCGCCGGACTCGTGGGGCTTGCCGGTCTTCGCAAGCGCCGCGCAGCAGTGCAGAACTAAGGGAAATTCAAAAAGATCCAATGGGATTCGGGCCTTGCGAAAGCAGGGCCCGAACTGTTTTTAGGCGCAGTAAAACGCGATTCCTACTTTTTCTTCTGAGCAAATTCCTTCAACAAGGTCTGATATTCCGGCTTCCCGCGCAAGGGATTGAATTCAGGATCCGCTTCCATATCCTCCGTTGCATAGCCCTTTTGGAGCGCGGAACGAAGAGAATCAAAGGCAGCCTTCTCATCGTTTCCGATCGTAGCCACAATCGCGGCGATGTAGATGAGATAGACGTCGGAAGAATCTATGGCGCGAGCTCGCTTAATGAAATCCTTGGCCTGCGCGACGTCGCCCTTTTTCGCGTTATACAACGCCATGTGGCCGAGAGCGCTGGCATCGCGAGGATTCACCTGGAGCTGTTTGTAAGCGAGGCCAATCGCCCGGTCATAAGTTGTATTGGCTTTGTTCTTGTCGCCAGCCCAGCGGTAGGCATCCGCCAAGTTTCCAACGAAAGTCTCGTCGTTCGGGCTCATCTCGACGGCTTTTTGGAACATCTGAACGGACTCGGAATAACGCTTCAGGTAAAAGAAGGATGTTCCCAGATTGGAGTAGGTAGCGGAGTAAGGTTGAATCTCCAGCGCTTTCTGGAACGCCGCAACGCTCTCCTCATAGCGCCCCATGCGGGAGTAAACGGACCCAATGTTGTCATAGCCAGCCGCGTTTTGCGGTTCGAGTTGCGTAACAAGCTGGAATTGCTTTAGCGCGCCTTCATAATTTCCGTATTCAAAATAAGCTCCGCCGAGCGCACTTTGGTTTGTCCAGTAGTAGGGATTGATTTCAATCGCTTTTTGCAGAGCTTTAATCGCTTCCTCCTTCTGGCCGATGGACTGGTATGCAGTCCCCAGGCGGCGATACGCTTCATCGGAATTAGGAGCGAGTTCGAGGCCGCGTTTCAGTTCGCTGATGGCCTGCGATGTCTGACCAGTTGCGGAATAAGCGGTTCCGAGAGAAAAATGAACTTCGGGCAACTTGTCATTCAGACGCGCTGCTTGCTGCGCAGAAGCAACGGCTTTCTCCGACCAGAAACGGTCCTTCTTTTCGCGATACATCAGAAGGCTTGCGTCCGCCAGACCCGTGTACGCGAGGGCGAAGCCCGGATCCTGTTTGATTGCCTTATCGAAAAAGTCGAGCGCCGCCTGGATTTGCCTGGGATCTTGCCGGCTGCGAAGAGCGTTTCTGCCGCGCAGATAGATGTCGTAGGCCGCGACATTCTCCGTCGGGTGAGCAATCGCGGCCGCATTGTTCGGGGCTTTCGATTGCAGGACGTCCGTCAATTTGGCGTAAATCTGATCTTCGAGAGTGAGCAGATCCCCGCTGACGCCGCTAAATTCCTGACTCCACTGCAAACGATCGTCCACCATGTTTTCCAGGTTTACCGTAATGCGAAGTTTCTCTCCCGAACCCTGCACAAGGCCGTGAACGATATAGTTCACGCCAAGGTCTTTCGCGATTCGCGCCAAAGGTGTCTTTTGATCGTTTGCTTTGGAAGCGGCAGTTGCAGAGGCAATGCGCACGTCCGAAAGCTGGAACAATTTTGCAGAGAGCGCTTCATTGATGCCTTCCGCGACGTAGTTCAACGAGTTTTCTGAACCCAAAACGCGAAATGGAAGCACGGCTATGAACTTGCCTTCTGAGAGAGGCGGCAATCCTGCTGGGGTTGCGACACCGGTCCCTCTAAAGATCAGGTGGCGAGTGGCAGGAATTGCGAAAAAGAGCGAACCGCCGAGAACGACGCCCGCGCCCCCAACCAACAACCATTTGCCGATACCGCCCGGCATCTGAAAATGAACGCCATGCGGAACCGAGGGGCTGCGGTTTGCATCAATATCCGCAAGGATTTCGCGAGCCGATTGATAGCGAAGCGCTGGGTCGCGTTCAAGGCAATGCATGACAATACGAGCGACCCATTCCGGCAGATCCGGTTTGACGAGCATGGGATCTTTCGGTTTTTCTTTTACGCGCTGATACATCACCTGCCAGGTGGATTCACCGGAAAATGGAAGGTCACCCGTGACCATTTCGTAGAAGACAAGGCCGAGAGAGTAAAGATCGCTGCGATGATCGATCTTTCCGCCTTCGACTTGCTCTGGAGCCATGTAACGCGGGGTACCGACAAAGGCGCCACTTCGCGTCATACCCATTTTTGCGGTTTCGAAGGAAGTGGCAAGACCGAAATCGGAAACGTAAACCTGGTCTTCTTTTCCGACGAGCACGTTGTGTGGCTTGAAATCCCGGTGAACGACGCCTTCCGAATGAGCAGCATCAAGCGCTTCACAAAGCTGCCTCGCGAATCTGAGGCTGCGGTCCAGGGGAAGAGGATGTTCTTTCTTAAGGATGTTGTGGAGATCCTGGCCATCCACAAAAGCCATGGTGATGAACTTGACGCCGTCCGCTTCGCTCAAATCGTGAATGCGCAGAATGTTTCTGTGAGAAATCCTACTGGCGAGAAGAAGCTCATGTTTGAATCGCTGAATGATCTGGGGGTCGCTGGCCAGATCAGGCTGCAGGACCTTTAACGCAACAAAGCGATCGAGTTCGCGATCATAGGCTTTGTAGACGCGACCCATGCCGCCTTCACCGAGCAGCGCCTCGATAACAAAGCGCGGACCGAGCTCTTCGCCTGCCTCGAACAAGCCGCTGCGATTGGAACGACTGCCCGTTGAAGTGCTTCTCGAAGGGGTGCGGCTTGCAGGAGTGTTGCTCGGTGGAGTTTGCGCTGCCGCTGCCGTCCGGCCAGAAGAAGCAGACTTAGCTGGGCGGCTGGAAGGCGAGGAAGCAACGTCACCGATAATCGTCCCGTGGTCGGGAGAATCCATGGTGCGATCGTCCGCACCAGTCGTCAACGGAGCGCCGCAGTGCGAACAGCGGACGGCTGTCGCCGAGTTTTCGCGATCACAAGATGGGCAATTCATGGCTGAGCACAGTGTGCGGGGGCACCAAACCCGAGATTATCCTGACACAGGTTCCCACGGCCACAAGAAGATTCTCAGAAAGACACAAGGTCGGGAATGCGGAGATTCGATTGAGATAAATCGGTATATCAGGATGAAAGTGCAAATCCGCGAAGAAAGGGAAATGGTAGGCCCGTGGGGACTCGAACCCCAGACCTCCACCGTGTCAAGGTGGCGCTCTAACCAACTGAGCTACGGGCCTAAAGCTCGTAAATTGTAGCATGCACGGGAATTGAACCCCAGACCCCTGCAAGGACCAAAGTTGAGGCCCTACAAACGCGGGTGTTATCCTGCGAGCGATGGCCGACGCCCCCATAGACCATATCCGGCGGCAACTGGAAACGCTGCTGGAGGTGAGCGAAACAATTGCTCAGCAGCGAGACTTGCACGCGCTGTTCCATGAGCTTGCGAAGCGACTCCATAGCGTTGTGGACTTCGATTTTCTTACGCTGATGCTCTACGACGCGGGGAATCAGTCCATTCGCTTGCACGTTTTGGAAACTCGCGAAGGAACCGAGACACCCGCTCACACGCAATATCCGCTGGCCGACCATCCCTCCGGAATGGTGTTGGAGACGCAGCAGCCGCTTGTGATTTCGGATGTGCTGACGGACGCCCGTTATCCCAGATTTTTGGAACGGTTGCGCGACGTCGGAGTGAGGTCCATCGCGATTTTGCCGCTGACGACGGCGCAGCGCCGGCTGGGCGCGATGGGATTCGGCCGGCTCGTGGCAGAACGACTGACCGATGCAGAAGTCCAGTTCATGCAGCGCGTTGCAGCCCAGGTTGCCGTGGCTGTGGACAACGCGTTGAACTACGAAGCTTCACAGGCGTATCAAAAGCAGCTTTCCCAGGAACGGGACCGCTTGCAGGTTCTGCTGGATATCAACAACGTTCTGGTGACAAGCCGCGCATTGCCCGAACTGTTCAACGGAATTGTGACGACGCTGATGCGCGTGATCCATCACGAATATACGAGTCTTGCGTTGCTCGATCCGGCGACAAACATGTTGAAGATCAAGCCGCTGGATTTCGCGGCACCGCAAGCTCCGATTGCGGAAAAGGAATTGAGTGTTGCGCTGGAGAATTCTCCGGCGGGCCTGTGCATCCTGACGGGAAAGCCGGGGGTATTTCGCGGCGCCGAGCTGGAACAATTTCCCGCGGAATTGGTCAAGAAACTCAGCGCCGAGGGTCTCGTTTCCGTTTGCTGCGTCCCTCTCGTCAGCAAAGGAGAAGCGTTTGGTTCCCTGAACCTTGCGAGCAAGAAGCTGGAGACATTCACGCCGCAGGAAGTGGAGCTTCTCGGGCAAGTTGGGTCGCAGGTAGCGATTGCCGTGAAAAATGCGCTTGCGTTCAAGGAAATCGACGAGCTAAAAGACAAGCTGGCAGTCGAAAAACTTTATCTCGAGGAGGAAATCAGAAACGAATTTAATTTCGAGGAGATTATCGGGGAAAGCCCGGCTCTTCGTCGCGCCCTCGGGCAAGTGGAGCTCGCCGCGCCGGCGAACACGACGGTCTTGCTGCGCGGCGAAACAGGAACCGGGAAAGAATTGTTCGCGCGGGCGATCCACAATTTGAGCCCGCGCCATGATCGTACCTTTGTGAAAGTGAATTGTGCGGCGATTCCTGCGGGGCTGTTGGAGTCGGAGCTTTTTGGGCATGAGCGAGGGGCGTTTACTGGAGCGGTCACACAGAAAATCGGCAGGTTTGAATTTGCAGACAAAGGAACGATATTTCTGGATGAAGTCGGCGACCTGCCGTTGGAGTTGCAACCAAAGCTTTTGCGCGTACTGCAAGAACAAGAATTTGAGCGGTTGGGAAGCAACCGCACGCAACGTGTGGACGTTCGTGTGGTGGCCGCCACAAACGCGGATTTAAGCCGGCTCGTCTCCGAGAAAACATTTCGCAGCGATTTGTATTACCGGTTGAACGTCTTTCCGATTCAGATCCCTGCATTGCGCGAGCGACGCGAAGATATTCCTCTGCTGGTCCGGTATTTTGTGCAGAAGTTCAGCCAGCGTTTCAACAAAACGGTGCTTTACGTTCCCGCGGATGCAATGGATGCGTTGACGGAATATTCATGGCCGGGAAATGTGCGGGAGTTGGAAAATTTGCTGGAACGCGCCGTGCTTTTGTCTCCTGGAAAAGAGTTGCGAATTCCGCTTTCGGAACTGAAATCGAATCTATCCCTTGCGAAGGGGGAAGCCGCAACCGCCAGCTCGAGTGAAATTCCGGCCGCATCGCCGGGAGCCCCGGTCGGGACCTTGGAAGAAGCGGAACGCCAGCACATTCTTCGCGCGTTGCGCCAGACGAAATGGCGAATTGCAGGGCCGCGCGGTGCCGCGGTCATCTTGGGCATGAAAAGAACGACGCTGCAGGCGCGGATGAGAAAACTGGGTATCCGCAGGCCGGTCTAGCCGGAAATCCTATTTCAATTCGTCGTTAAAAAGTTTTGCAAGACGAGCACCTGCAAGCGCAACGCGCTGTTTAGCCACTTTTCCAGCAGTCTTCTTATACGCAGGAGTTAAGGTAAACGGGCCGCTGCCCGCTTCGACAGGTGTAACGTAAACAAATTGCTTCGCTGTTTGATAGCCCTCGGAGACCCAGATTTGTTCGTCCATTTTGGAAACCAGAGAGCGGTCCGCCTTCGGGATTTTGCGGGCAGCTTTCTTGACGGTCTTCAAATCGTTGTTCGTTCCAAGCAAGTCGTCCCAGAAAAAATGGAGCTCACATTTTGTACAGGAGAGTTTCACCGTGTTTCCCCCCGCATCGCCTTGAGGCTCCGCACTACTGACACGCGTCGTGGTATGAAGCGGTTGGTGAATGTCGCCGACGATGTGAATCAGCCAGACGAGATCATAGGATTTCAGGGAGTCAGGGCTGTTTGATGCGAGCGTGGTTCGAAAGACGCCGATACGTTCCTGCGCGTTCGGGATGGGGATTGCGGGCAAAGCCGTTCCATCGGTAGAAAACGGCGTATCAATGAAGTGCCAGTATTTATGCATCAGAAAGTCGTCGTAACCCGTATTGCGCGCCGGGTCGGGACTACCGTCAGGCCGGTTGCCGCGATCGCTCCCATCGGATTTGTATGCCTTGTCGCCTTTGATCTTGTCCGGCCAAGTGGCCGCAAGCATGAAAATCATCAGGTTCTTGTCTTCTTGCGAAGCGTTGGGAACTTCTTTGTCTATCGTTGCCACCCAGTCTGAGTAAGAGGGATTAAGTTTCAAGAGTGCATCCACACGTTCGCGCGCGTGAGAATTGAGCTGCTTGTAAGCTATGTACGCGACGATCATATGACCGCGGTCATTCCACGCGAAGCAGGGCAGTGCCGAGGCCAACGTGGCAAACAGGAAGACGAGGACGGACAGGATTCTGCGGTTCATTGGTTTGGGCTCTCCTGAGCTGCAAACAGAGATAAGTTAGCAGGATTAGAAAACCCTTGCTGAGACGCGGGATTTTTGGAACCAGTTTCGGTCTGGTGGATTCGGCCCGCAGCCGTGTAAACTTTAGGGTTCCAAATCCACGCAAAGGGCTGTCTGAAATGGCGACAAAAAAAGGAATCATCGGAATTCTCACCGGAGGCGGCGACGTGCCCGGTCTCAACCCGGCAATTCGCGGCGTGACGCTGCGCGCACTGCACGAAGGCTATGAAGTAATCGGCATCCGCCATGGCTGGGCTGGCTTGGTGGAAATGGTTCGGGATAAGAGCTACGACAATTCCGAAAACTTTATTCACTTGACGGAAGAGATTGTCGATCGCGCGGGGCGCACCGGCGGGACGTTTCTCCATTCTTCGCGTACGAATCCAGGACGCGTCGGCAAGTCAAACGTACCGGCGCATCTCAGGGACAGGTTCAAGGATGAGAAGAATGATCTCACCCCGGAAGTCTTGAAAAATCTTGAATGGCTCGGAGTAGACACACTGGTCCCCATCGGCGGTGACGACACGCTGAGTTACGGAGTGCGTCTGCACAAGGAAGGATTCAAGGTCATTGGCATTCCAAAGACGATGGACAACGATGTGCCTGGTACGGATTACTGTATTGGATTCAGCACATGCGTAACGCGAACGATTCAACTCGTGAACAGCCTGCGCACATCGGCGGGTTCCCACGAGCGGTTTATGATTCTGGAAGTATTTGGCCGGTACGCAGGATTCACTGCGATGCTGCCGACGATGGCTGGAGCTGCGAACCGCTGCGTGATTCCCGAGTACAAATTCAATATCGAGCAGCTCACGGAACTGCTGGTGCACGACCGCAAGAAGAATCCCAGCCGCTACTCGATTGCGCTCGTATCCGAAGGCGCCATGTATGAAGGCGGAGAGATGATGTTTGAAGGGGAAGCCGCAGACGCGTACGGGCACAAGAAGCTTGGAGGCATTGGCGAAGCGGTCGGTGAAAAAGTGAAAGAACTGTCGGCGAAATTCAATGGCGGGAAAAAGATCGAAGTGATCAGCCAGAAGCTCGGATACCTAGTGCGCTGCGGCGAGCCGGATGCGATCGATTCGATTGCGCCAATGGCATATGGAAATCTTGCGCTTGATTTGCTGCTAAAAAACATCAGCGGACGGCTCGTTGTGCTGAAGAACGGCCATTACGACAATCTGCCCATGGACGTAGTGACCTCTACAAAGAAAGTCGTGAACGTGAAAGAGCACTACAACACGAAACGCTTGCGGCCGGAGTATTCGACGTTCGAGAACAAGCCGATGTTTCTCATGGGACCCGACGGAAAGTAGTTTGCGAGTAAACAAGGCGTTACGGCTGGCGCAAAGTTAACCACTTTGCGCCAGCCTCCTTCTTGACGCATCTTCGCTATTGCTTGAGGCCTGAAGTAGAGCACAATACAGGCAGAGAGCCGTCCCCGACCGAGGACGAGTGTCCCGGATGGTCTCATCAGCGGTCCCAACCCTAGCTGGAAAACCGCAAACTGAAACGTATAGCTCCCCGCGTGAATTGCAGCACGCGAGATGGAGGCCGAAATGTCTGACCAAAAACACGCGTGGACCGGCCAAACTGTCGCCGGAAGATATCTGCTTGGAAAATATTTGGGCGGAACGGACCACGGCAAGGTTTTTTCCACGGAGATTGTGCATGCGCGCGCTGTGCACGTTGCCATCAAACTGATTCCAGAATCGAAAATGCAAGGCGCCAACAGGCAGCTCTCCAGATGGCGGGAGTTTGTTGGAATTTCCGGCTCAACTCTGTTGAAAATCCACGACTGCGGAAGCTGTGAACTGGATGGCCAGACACATCTGTTCGTGGTACAGGAATTTGCGGATGAAGACTTAGGAGACATTCTGCCGGAGAGGGCCTTAAGCGCAGAAGAAACGCGCGGCATGATTGAGCCCGTAATCGAAACGCTCGCGCTTTTGCACGGCCAGAATCTCGTGCATACACGGCTTCATCCCGGAAATATTCTTGCGATCGGCGATCAGATCAAGCTTGCGAACGACTCGATCACGCCGAAGGGGGAATCGTCCGGTCTTACGTCGCCGGTGGAGGGCTTTTCGGCGCCGGAATGGGGAACGGTCCCTGCGGATCCCGCGACGGATATCTGGTCGCTTGGCGCGACAATAATTACGGCGCTATCTCAGAAGATCCCGGCTTTTGGCGAACACCATGGCGGACTGCTTTTGCCCGAAGAAGTGAAAGAGCCGTTTGCGAGGATTGCCAGAGAATGTTTGAACAAGGAGCCGGCACAGCGGCCATCTATCGCCAAGGTACGGTCGCTGCTGAATGCGCCGATAACCCCAGTAGCGAAAGAAGTTCCCAAGGAAATAGTGAAGGAAGCGGCAAAAGTGCCGCCGAGAATTGAACCGGTTGCTGCGCCCGTTGCGAAGCCCGCGCCAGCACCGCCTCCGGTCCCCGTGATGCGAGCCCCAGTCGCTTCTGTGTCTCGGGTCCGGCCAACACAAGCGAAAGCGAAAGAAAAGAAATCGTATGTGCTCCCCATAGCGGTGATTGCGATCGTTGCAGTGCTGTTTCTCGCGATACCAAGGTTGTTTCGCCAACAGTCGGATGCTGCGACGTCGGTTTCTAAAACCGGTTCAGAGCCCACCTCAAGAGCTTCGACTCCGAAGGCGGCTTCTGGGCCATCGAAGCAAGCGACTGAAAAGGGGTCTCCGTCCAAGACCGCGCTTACGGAGGCTTCGCAGCCGGTTACTCCCGCTCCCGCCTCCGTTGTTAAGACACTGAACAAACCGTCCCATGACTCCAGCGCGAAGGGCGATGTGCTTGATCAAGTCTTACCGGACATTTCCGATAAGGCCCGTGCGACGATTCAAGGCAGAGTGCGTCTTGACGTCAAATTAGAAGTAAACCCCACCGGAACAGTAGATTCAGCCGAAATTAGCGGGCCGGTGAACAGCAAATATTTTTCCGACCAGGCAATTAAGGCTGCGAAGCGTTGGCAGTTCTCCGCCCCGGAACTGGACGGACACAGCGTGGCGAGTCGATGGCTGATCCATTTTGAATTCACCCCGACGGCGACGAATGTTCGCCCTGCACAGGTCTCGCCGTAACTGTCCCGAGACTGTTCCTCTGACCAGTAGCTTTCAACAAAACGCACGAGTACGCTTCGCGCATTGGGGAGTGGTGTCTTTCTGGGGAAGAAGAGAGGGTCCGATGTATTGCGAGCATTGCGGATTGCAGATTTTGCCGCAAAAGCCCGTTTGCACGCGCTGCGGCGTAAGTCCAACGTATCACTGGATGCAGTTGACGGCGCTGCTTTTGCTGTTTCTAGCTTTCGTAAGCAACGCACTAATCGCGTGGTTTGTGTTGCCGCGCATGGCGGCAAGCCATCCAGGGCACAAGTTTTTTCCCGCCTGGGCGTGGACCGATCGGACTCTTTCCATGTATGGCTGGATACCGCTGGCGATCGCGCTGCTGGCCTGGGATTTTCTGGTTTGGCAAAAGGTAAAGAAGACCAAACCAATGCCGAAAATTAAAGGCTGGATCAGCCGGAAGATGTTGACCTTTGTCGTGGCGGCTGGTTTTGCACCGATTCTGCCATGGTGGATTCCGGCCGGTCAGCCTTCCGACAAGATCATGTCCACCTTTGCGACTCATCCTGGGTTGCCGGCTCTGGTTTCCTGGACCGCCATTCTGGCCGCCTGTGCGCTGCTCTGTGCCAATGCGGAGACAAGAGACATGTTGCTTGGCCGGGGTAAGACACTGAGCATGGTGAGCCTGGGTTTTATAGTTCTGGTGTTGAGCCTAACGGTAGTTGGATGGTCTTTGACGTAGGCGACGAGATACAGAATACAAAAGGAAAGGGCGGCTGAAGAATGAACCTCAGCCGCCCTTTTTGCTTTAACTTGGATCCTCTTATCAGGCTCCGACTTCTTTCAAATCGTCCTTTGCTTGCTTTTCCGCATTCTTAGCTTCCGCCTTGGCGTCAGCTTCGGGCTTCAGACGCTTTAGCGCATCCTGCAGGCTCACCGCTTTATCGCCCACTGGACCCTTGCAGCCGGAAAGATCGGCACTGGTTTGAACGCCTGTAACATCTGCGCGGACACAGTTGAAATCAACGCCGACGTTGTGACTCGCGTGCAAAGCTGCGACGCAATCGCTAACGTTTTTAAATACGGAACAGGAGCTGGAAACGTCGCCGTCTTTTGGTAGCACGCCGTTCTGCTGCAACAGCGCGGTCAGGCGCTTGTTCTGATCCGCGCTTGGTGCGGCAACATTCGAGGAAGACTTGTCTTTCTTGATCCATTTGATGGGATTCAGCGAATGAGAACTGCCTGAACTGTTGGAGCTGCTTGCAGCGGCCTGTGTTGCGCCGACTCCTGCTGGACCCTGCGCATTTACCTGCATTGCGCCGAACGAGCATCCTGTCGCCAGGATCAACACTGCGAAACCTGTTTTTTTCATGGGAACTCCTTTGTTTGAGAGGACCGGGCTTGCCCTCGTTAAGAGTAGGCCACCGCTCGGCGGATGGTACGAGAGGGGAAGGAAGAGTACTCCCCGAAACGGTTACTTGGTCTTACGGACAGGGCAAATACCATGCGAAGCATTTTCACTGTGGTGGCCGGTACGCTATCCTTAAGAACCATGCATGACTTGAGCTATTTTCGAGAAAATTTGGATGTATTTGCCGATATGGCGAAACGGCGCGGCATTACGCTCGATCTGGACGGGTTTCGCGCGTTGGACAAAGAACGCCGCGAGTTCATTACAGCCAATGAGCAACGCAAAGCGCAACGGAACAAGGCGAGCGAAGAAATCGCGCGTCTGAAGAAAGAAAAACAAGACGCAGACGCGATTATCTCGGAGATGAAACAGCTCGGAGATGTGATCAAACAAACCGACGAAAAAGTGGCCGAGCTGGACGCGCGCCAGCGTGAGTTGCTTCTCACGATTCCCAATCTTCCCCATTCCTCGGTTCCAACGGGAACCAGCGCTGCTGACAATGTGGAAGTGCGCCGTTGGGGCACGGCGCCAAAGCATGACTTCCAGCCCAAGCCGCATTGGGAAATTGGCGAAAAGACTGGAATTCTGGATTTAGAAAGCGCCACGAAAATTACAGGGGCTCGTTTTGCCTTATACAAAAGCTGGGGAGCAAAGCTTGAGCGCGCGATCGCCAATTTCTTCCTGGATGTTCACACTCGCGAGCACGGGTATACGGAAATCCTGCCACCTTTTCTTGTGAATACAGCTTCGTTAGTGGGCGCGGGGCAATTGCCCAAGTTCGCAGCGGACCTCTTCAAGATTCAAGACACGGATTTTTGGCTGACGCCGACCAGCGAAGTGGAACTGCACAATCTTTATCGTGACGAGACAATTGCGGAAGACAAATTGCCGATTCACATCACGGCTTGGACAGCTTGTTTTCGCTCCGAGGCTGGCGCTGCTGGAAAAGATACGCGCGGCATCTTGCGTCAGCATCAGTTTCAAAAGGTAGAACTGTTCAAATTCACGCATCCTGAAAAAAGCTACGAGGAACACGAAGCGTTGACACGCAATGCCGAAGCGATTTTGCAAAAATTGGGATTGCATTACCGCACCGTGTTGCTCTGTAGCGGCGACATGGGCTTTGCGTCCTCGAAAACCTACGACATTGAAGTTTGGTTGCCATCGAGCAACGAATTTCGCGAAATTTCGTCTTGCTCGAATTGCGAAGCGTTCCAGGCGCGGCGCGCGGGCATTCGGTTCAAGCCGAAAAGCGGCGGAAAGAGCGAGTTTGTTCACACGTTGAACGGTTCCGGGCTTGCCGTAGGGCGCACTTGGATTGCCATTGTTGAGAATTATCAGCAGTCTGACGGGTCGGTGGTGATTCCGGAGGCCCTGCGCCCTTACATGGGAATTGACCGAATTCCGGTAATTTGAAGCCTTTGGCCCTTTGTATTCTTCGGAATTGCCGTAAAATCATTTAACTTGTGTGTTTGTAATTACTTACGAAGCTTTAACGGATCAAATTTCGCCCGAAACTGTGACCGCGCCGCCTCGCAAGCTATTGAAATTACACATTTTCGTTTGACGCACCCTTTTCCCCTTGCATACACTCGCCTCATCGTCCCATCGGGGTTATTTCTTAACGGACGAGACCTTAACCAATGGGATTTCTAGCTCGCATCTTACGCTTCGTGTTCTGGACGCTTGTGATCTCCTGGGGCATCTGGCTGCTCAAACGTCTCTTGGGAGGACAGGCACAGGATGGCCAAGCCGCTCAAGAGCAACATCTGGACTCCAGCACAGCGAGCGGAAAACGCCTGGTGCGCGATCCGCAGTGCGGAATGCATGTCGCGGAAGAACTGGCGCTTCCGGTGCGAATGGGAAACGAGATGATTCACTTCTGTTCGCAGGAATGTAGGGATCAATACCTCCGGAATACGCAGAAGTTAGCCGCGAACGCTTAGAGAGTGCATGCACTAAAAAGTTTTGAGGTGGGCCCAGTAAAGAAGAAGCGATTTGAAAATCTAAACTGACAGCGGAAAGGACCGAAGCCGATGGCCACGGTCGCAAAGCCAACAGCTCCTCCCCTCGTACCGCGCATTGCGCCGCGCGAGGATCTCAACCCATTTCGAATCGCGCAAATCCAGTTCGACATGGCGGCAGAGTTTTTGAAATTGGACCCAGGACTGAGGCAAGTGCTGCGCACCCCGAAGCGCATACTGGAAGTCTCGCTGCCGACGAAGATGGACAACGGTCAAGTCCGCGTTTTGACTGGTTATCGTGTGCAGCACAACGTTTCTCGCGGCCCGGGCAAGGGCGGCATCCGGTTTCATCCGAACGTGACGCTGGACGAAGTGAAGGCCCTGGCCGCCTGGATGACGTGGAAGACGGCCGTTGTGAATGTTCCGTTTGGGGGAGCCAAGGCTGGCGTCATTTGCGACCCCAAGCGCATGTCGAAGAGCGAACTAGAGCGCATGACGCGGCGATTTGCGAGCGAAATTTTGCCCGTGATTGGGCCGGACCAGGATATTCCCGCTCCGGATGTTTATACAGACGCACAGACCATGGCTTGGATCATGGACACCTATTCCATGATGGTTGGCCACACCGTTCCAGGAGTCGTTACCGGCAAGCCGATTGCCATTGGCGGTTCGCAAGGCCGGGCGGAAGCAACAGCGCGTGGCTTGCTCTACGTTGTGGAAGAAGCATGTAAGCTGAAGAAGATTCCTCTGCGCGGCGCAACCGTAGCCATTCAGGGATTTGGAAACGCCGGAGCCACTGCGGCCCGTTTACTCGCCGAGAAGAAAGCCAAAATTGTTGCACTAAGCGACACGCGCGGTGGCGTGACGAATTCACGCGGCATCGATCCGATCAAGGCGATTCGCTATAAGGAACGTTCCGGCACCGTGGTGGGAATGCCCGGCGCTTCGCGCATTTCCAACGACGATCTGCTCACGATGAAGTGCGACATTTTAGTTCCAGCGGCGCTTGAAAACGTGATTACCCTGAACAATGCGGAAGCGATCAAGGCGCGCATCGTGGCGGAAGCCGCAAACGGCCCGACCACTCCGCATGCGGACGAGATTCTGGCGCGGCGCGGCATCACCGTGCTCCCGGATATTCTTGCGAACGCCGGCGGCGTCACGGTCAGCTATTTTGAATGGGTGCAGAATCAGGAAGGTTTGCTCTGGGATTCCGACGAAGTCAATCAGCGGCTGCAACGAATCATGGTCCGCGGGTTCAACGAAATGGTGGAGACGATGAAGAAACATCATGTTCCGCCGCGCGCCGGCGCGATGATTCTGGCAGTAGGCCGCGTCGCGGAAGCCACGCTTGTCCGCGGACTGTTTCCCTGATTCCGGCGATTTTTCTTCACGCAGGCACTGAGGTTAGCCGAATGAATCCTGAAAAAGCCGTGCGCCGTTCGCGCGCTATTCTGCTCGTTTCGTTATTTGTCTTCGGTTCTGGCTCGCAAATCGTTGCGCAAGGGCAAGGAACAAGAAACGCCAAGCACACGGTGCAAAACGGTGACCGGCAGGGTGAACTTCAACTCGCGGCCGCGCGCAAAAATCCGCTTCAACTTCGCCAATTTCTGAAAAAAATGCCGAAAGGCGCTGATTTGCACTACCACTTGAGTGGAGGAGTGTATGCCGAGTCGTTTATTCGCGCCGCGGTGGAAGACGGCCTCTGTGTGGAAACGAAAAAGATGGCATTTACAAAATGCTCCACGGCCGATAACGACAAATCCATCGTCCCGGCAGGCGACGCATACAAAAATCAGGCGCTCTACGATCAATTGATCAACGCCTTCTCGATGCGCAGCTTTGTTCCGTTCGCCAGCGTGTCGGCCCACGACCATTTCTTTGATTCGTTTGCAAAGTTCGGGGGCACGAACGCGTCGCACAAAGCGGAATGGGTCGACGAAGCGGCGGCGCGCGCCGCCGCGCAGAACGAACAATACATGGAGTTGATGGAAACTCCCGATTTTTCAATTGCTGCAAAAGCCGCAGGGGAAGTTGGGTGGAAAGACGACTTCAAAGAACTCCGCGATTCGCTGATGGAACTCGGATTGGGCGAAAACGTCAAAGCCGCAACGAGTCACCTTGATGAAATCGAGAAAAAACGGCGTGAAATTGAGCATTGCGGCGAAGCAAGCGCTGCGGATGCCTGCAAAGTGGATGTGAGATTCATCTACCAAATCCTGCGCGGATTCCCGAAAGAGATTGTTTTTGCGCAAACGCTGCTTGGCTTTGAAGTGGCAGCGTCTGATCCCGAGCGTGTGGTTGGATTGAACCTTGTAATGCCCGAAGATGGCTACATTTCCATGCGCGACTATGCCCTCCAGATGAAGATGGTCAAATACCTGCACGGCGTCTACCCGAATGTCCACATCACTCTGCACGCAGGCGAATTGGCCTACGGACTCGTGCCGCCGGATGGGTTGTGCTGCCACATTCGACTCGCTGTGGAAGCGGGAGCGGAACGTATCGGTCACGGCGTGGACATCATGTACGAAGACCGCCCCCACGAATTGCTCAAAGAAATGGCGGCGAAACACGTGATGACGGAAATCAATCTAACCAGCAACGATCTGATCCTCGGAGTTAGCGGAAAAAATCATCCGTTCCCTTTGTACCGGATGTTTGGAGTGCCCGTGGCGCTTTCCACCGACGATGAAGGCGTTTCGCGCATTGATCTCACGAATGAATATGTTCGCGCCGTGGAAACTTACGATCTAAAGTACTCGGACTTGAAGAAAATAATTCGCACGGGGCTCGAACATGCGTTTTTGCCTGGAAAGAGTTTGTGGGAAAAGCGGGACGAATTCACCAAGCCGGGCGTGGAATGTGCCAAAGATGTGCCGGGAAGCGAAAAACAAACAAAAGCCTGCTCTGACTTTCTTAAAGCAAACGAAAAAGCACGACAACAATGGGAACTTGAACGCAGATTCCGCAAATTCGAATCTGAATTCTGAAATTCTCCGGACTTCTTAAACATCGTTCGACAAAACTTCGCTACTCTCTTCGTTTTGCGAATCGAAATCACAAAAGTTTTTCTTGCGCCACACCATGCGTGCGCGTAAATTCTGAATTGCCGGTACGCTTCCGCGGGTTGCGGAGCGGAACCGGCAATTTTCTTCCTTAATCGAGGGCAAGAACGCACGATGAGTACGAACGGACATGGAGCGCCTCCGATTTTGCTGACCATCGCCGGATTCGATCCGAGCTGTGGCGCAGGTACAGTGGCGGATTTGAAGACGTTTGCGGCACATGGTTGCTACGGAGTGGCGGCGATTACGTCCATGACCGTTCAAAACACGCTTGGTGTGGAAGCCGTACACAATACGCCAGGCGCGGAGCTGCGGGAACAACTCGAAGTACTCGCCAAAGATTGTGAAATTGCGGCTGTAAAAATCGGGATGCTGGGAAATCGCGGAAATGCGGCGGCCGTGGGCGAATTTCTGGATGCCCACAAGTTCGCGCATGTTGTTCATGACCCAGTGATGAAGTCTTCCTCTGGAACTGAGCTGCTGGACGCCGGAGGGATAAAATATGTTGCGGCGGAATTGCTAAAACGTTCCAGCGTGATTACGCCGAACATACCGGAAGCGGAAATTTTGACCGGAATGGAGATTAAAGACGTTACTGCGATGGAAGCCGCGGCCAGGAAAATCATAGAGATGGGCGCGAAAGCCGTCATCGTCAAGGGCGGTCACATGGAGCGTGCCGTGGACGTGTTGTTTGACGGAAATGAAATGGTGCAGCTGGGCGGCGACAAGGTTAAAACGGAAAACACGCACGGTACCGGCTGCACCTTTGCTTCCGCGCTTGCCGCGCAGTTGGCTGCCGGCCGCACTCTCGTCGAAGCAGCCACCCTGGCCAAAGCGTACGTGACAAAAGCGATCGAAAAAGGCTACCCCATCGGCAAAGGCAGGATTCCGTTAGACCATTTTTATCGTTTAAAGATCGAACCGCTCGCCCGCGGCACGCACGAGCTGCCGAATCACGGCATGCATCCGCCAGCGGAACCTGCCGCGCACTAAATTTCGAGCCAGTATTATTCGCTCTATCTTTTGTAGACGATTTTGCCTGCAACGATAGTCGCCATTGGCCCGCCCTTGAATGTCCTGCCGTCAAACGGCGAGTTGCGGGACTTGCTCGGTGAATCCTTCACGTCGTATTTCCATTCTTGTGTCGTTGAAAAAAGTGTGATGTCCGCCGGCTGTCCCACCGCCAGTTTTCTTTCTTTTCCCAGCACGCGAGCCGGCCCCGTCGTGAACAGCTCCACCAACCTCAGCAACGAAATCTTTCCCGTGTGAACGAGCCGTTCCAGAGTCAGCCCAATTGCCGTTTCGAAGCCAAGAATCCCAAAGGGCGCCCGGTCAAATTCAACGTCTTTGATTGCTGGTTCATGCGGCGCATGATCCGTTGCAATCGCATCCACAGCCCCGTCCGCAAGCCCCGCAATCAAAGCCTCACGATCTTCACGCGATGCCAGCGGCGGGTTCATCTTGAAGCGCGAATCGTACTGAACGTCCTCATCAATCAGCGTGAAATGGTGCGGCGTGACTTCGCAGGTGACACGCAAGCCGCGCGATTTGGCCCAGCGTACTTGGTCCAGCGACGATTTTGCCGAAAGATGCGCTACGTGAAGCCGCCCGCCAGTGAGTTCCGCAATTTGTACATCGCGCGCCACGCAGACGGATTCTGCCGCGCCGGGCATCCCGCGCAGCCCCAGACGCGTTGATGTAACTCCTTCGCGCATTACGGCGCCCGCGGCGAGCGAAACATCCTCCGAATGTTCAATCACCGGCAAATCGAGCGAATTGCAGTAGTCCATCACCTGCCGCGCAAGCCGCGCCGTAGCAATCGGCTTTCCATCGTCGCTAACGGCAACAATCCCCGCTTCTTTCATTGCAGCAATTTCAGCAATTGCTTCGCCCTTGCTTTCCACGCTTGCGGCGCCAATTGGCCAGACGCGCGTTGCCCCGACGGAGCGCGCCTTATCCACGATAAACCGCGTGATGGATGCGTTGTCATGAACCGGTTTTGTATTCGGCATGCAACAAACCGCCGTAAATCCGCCCCGTGCTGCCGATTTCGTTCCCGTTTCTATCGTTTCGGAAGACTCCTGTCCGGGCTCGCGCAGATGAACGTGCATGTCGATAAATCCAGGAGCGACAATAAGGCCGGAGGCGTCAATAACCTGCACGTCTTTCAGAGAAGAGAATTTCCCGGGCGTGCCGACTTCCTTGATCACCTCGCCGTCTATTAAAATATCCATCGCGGCATCTGTTTTCGACGCGGGATCAATAACGCGGCCATTTCGAATCAGCAGCATGCTAGGAATCCTTCTTTGCGGGAACTCTGTCCGTCGCGCGGCGATTGTGTTCAACGGGGACTTGCAGAGCCGGATGAGAACCGTCTTCGGCCGCCCCAGTTACGAGCAGATACAAGATCGCCATGCGCACCGCGACACCGTTGGTCACTTGTTCCAGCACACAGGATTGCGGCCCGTCCGCGACCTCGGGCGCAATTTCGATTCCCCGGTTCATCGGGCCCGGATGCAGCACAATCGCGTCGGGCTTCGCCCTCTTCAATCGTTCAGCATTCAACTGATACCCAAGGATGTAATCATTCGGCGAGATCGAAGGTTCATGCAGCCGCTCTGTTTGCACGCGCAGCATGATGATGACGTCCGCACCTTCCAGCGCTTCCTCAATTCGATACACGCATCGAACCGGCGTTCCAGCAGCAATTTTCTCCAATTCGCGCGGAACCCACATGGAAGGCCCGCACAGCGTGAAGCGGCAGCCGAATTTGCCAAGCAAATGAATGTTGGAGCGAGCCACTCGGCTGTGCTGCAAATCGCCAAGAATGGTGACGTTCAGGTTGTTGATCGTTCCTTTGCGATCGCGAATTGTGAGCGCGTCCAGCAATCCCTGCGAAGGATGCTCATGCGTGCCGTCGCCCGCGTTGATCACGGGAATGTCGAGATGCCTCGCAACGTAGTGTGGCGCGCCTGAAGCGGAATGTCGCATAACCAAACAATCCGGTTTCATCGCATTCAAGTTGAAAGCGGTATCCAGTAAAGTCTCGCCCTTTTTCAGGCTGGACGCTTCTGCCTGCAGATTCATCGTGTCCGCGCCAAGCCGGGAAGCCGCGGTACCAAAGCTGATTCGCGTTCGAGTGGAATTTTCGAAAAATGCAAGCGCCACGGTCTTCCCACGCAAAGTGGCCAATTTTTTTAACGGATGCCGCTGAATTTCCTGAAACGGCTTGCTTTGATCGAGAAGAAAAGTGAGTTCGTCCGCGGAGAGCGGTTCCAAAGCCAGGAGATCGCGAAAACGGGGCGTCACATTGCGTCCGGCAAAAACCTCATTTGTAATACCATCATTCCTTGCGGTCCACGAGCATGACGCGTTCCTCGTTGTCAATTTCGCGGAGCCGCACTTCAACAATTTCCGTGTCGCTCGTCTGAATGTTGCGGCCGACGTACTGTGCCTCAATCGGCATTTCACGGTGGCCGCGGTCAATCAAAACGCAGAGCGAAACCCGCCGTGGCCGGCCAAGATCGAAAAGCCCGTTCATCGCAGCTCTGATTGTCCGGCCCGTGTAAAGCACATCATCCACCAGGACCAGGTCCATGTCATCCACGTCAAACTTGATATCGGAAGACTGCAGAACGGCCTGCGGGGCGACTTTGGAAAGATCGTCGCGATACAGAGTTATGTCCAGGATACCCACCGGCACATCTACGCCATCAATTCCTCGCATGGCCTGTGCGATGCGCTGAGCCAGAGGCACCCCGCGCCGCCGGATTCCGATCAGCGCCAGATGCTTTGTCCCGCCGCTTTTCTCCACAATTTCGTGTGCCACGCGCTGAAGCGTGCGGTCGATTTCCGCCGCAGACATAATCTGACCCTTTTCAACGATTGGCATACCGGGTGGGATTTTAGCACAGAGCGCCCTCACGCGCGGCTGCGCTGCTATTGCTCACACTTGGATAGGCATTCCATGCACTGCCCGCATGATAGACTTCGCAGTTCCGTTCGTGGAGAAAATTACATGAAAAAGCGCGCAACAATAATTCTCGTGACTGCGACCCTGTTGTTTCTCACCAATGCCGTGGCACAACTGCCCGTCAAGACCGTAACTCCCGCTACCTCGAAAACAACTTCAAGAGCCTCGAGCAGTCCGGCAGGTTCTGCTCATCCGAAGCTCGTCGTAATGATTGTTGTGGACCAAATGCGCGCAGACTACGTGGACAAATTCCGCGGACAATGGACTTCCGGCCTGAAGCGCTTGGTAGAGCAAGGAGCATGGTTTCGAGAGGCCGCCTATCCTTACGCCGCGACTGAAACCTGCGTAGGCCATGCGACTATATCCACCGGCGCGCTTCCGGCGACGAGCGGAATCGTTGCAAATGCGTGGTGGGATCGCGATTCGCAAAAGACCGTTACTTGCACCGCCGATCCAAACGCGAAAAACTCAGGCTACGGAGGAATTGCGACAAAAGGCGGCGACAGCGCTTGGCGCCTAAATGTCCCCACCTTCACGGACGAACTTCGATTCCAAAGTGGCGCCGCCACCCGGGTCATCACATTTTCGCTCAAAGCCCGCTCGGCAATCATGCTCGGTGGGCACAAAGCTGACGCGGCAACTTGGGTGGATGGAGGAGGCTTGGTAACTTCCAGTGTCTACGGGACACTCCCTTTTCTCGATGAGTACGCAAAGGTTCATCCGATCAAAGGGGACTTCGGAAAAACCTGGACGCTCTCTCTGCCCGAAAGTGGGTACAAGTACGACGAAAAGGCGACCGGAGCCGTTGCGCCTGGCGGTTGGGACTTGTCTTTTCCTCATCCATTGCGCGGCACAAGCGCAAACAACGAGCCTGACGATACGTTCTATTTTCAATGGAGCACCAGCCCCTACGCGGACACCTACCTGACGAAGCTCGCGGAAACTGCGATTGACCAGCTTGGCCTGGGCAAGGGCGGAGGAATCGACTATCTGGGCGTCAGTTATTCCTCACCCGACTATGTCGGACACGCCTTTGGTCCGCGTAGTTGGGAAATCCAGGACACTTATGTTCGCCTCGACAAGGATTTGGGGGAACTGTTGGCGCACCTCGATGCAAGAGTCGGAGCCGGGAATTATGTCGTGGCGTTGAGCGCGGATCATGGCGTCGTGCCCGTTCCGGAAGATATGCAGAAAACAGGTGTCAATGCAGGCGTTTTGCATATGCCTGACGTTCAATCAAGAGTTGAAGAGGCATTGAAATCGTTCAATTTCACAGCACCTGCCGTCGCTCAGATTGCCAGTACTGATTTGTATTTCACCACGGACACTTACGACAAATTGAAAAGCGAGCCTGCCACGATGAAAGCGGTGCTCGATGCAATTCGCAGTGTCCCGGGCGTGGCCAATGTTTATAGAGCGGAAGAATTGACGGATCGTCCGGCAACAAGAAGCCTGATTCGCGCCGCTGAATCCGCCAGTTATTTCCCCGGGCGAAGCGGCGATCTGCTGATCGTTCCGCGGCCTTACTGGCTTGCTACTTCCGGTTCCAGCAACAAGCCCCGCGGCTACGGCACCGGCCACGGCACTCCTTACTACTATGACCAGCATGTGCCCATCATCTTTATGGGTTGGGGAATTCAGCGCGGCGAATACTTTGGCGCGATAACGCCGGCCGATATTGCTCCCACGCTTGCGTCCCTCTGCGGAATCACGCTCGGAACTCATGACGGCCGCATATTAAGCGAAGCGCTTACAAAGAAAACTATTCCTGCAAAGACTGCTGCGGCTCAATAGGATTACGGCGGCAAAAAACAGCGTGAATGAGCGCTTCGTGATATTCTTTCACCGAAGTGAATCCTGCCGACGCCGTACCACGCGGCCAATCTCTGGCCGATGTCGACCTGAGCGTAAGCGTTGGAACGCTACGCCTGAGAAATCCCATTCTTGCCGCCAGTGGAACCTTCGGCTATGGGCTCGAGTTCGCCCATCTGGTGAATCTCGAAGCCTTGGGCGGCTTCGTAACAAAGGGTCTCTCTCTTGAGCCGATCGAAGGGGCTCCAGCTCCGCGAGTTTGTGAGACTCCCTCTGGGATGCTCAACGCGATTGGCCTGCAAAACGTAGGCGTAAAGGCCTTCGTGGCCGAAAAACTCCCGGTACTGCGAAAAATCGATACAGCCGTCGTAGTCAATGTCTTTGGCTACTCCATCGAAGACTATATCGAGGTGATCCGGGTCCTCGAGGGCGAGGACGGCATGGCAGCCTATGAACTAAACATCTCTTGCCCCAATGTCAAAAAAGGCGGCATACAGTTCGGCAGCGACCCTAGCCTGGTTGCGGAGGTCGTATCAGCTGCCCGTAAAGTGGCCGTCAAGAGACCCCTTTGGGTTAAGCTCTCGCCCCTCGTTACAGACATTAGACTTATCGCCAAGACCGCCGTTGAGGCGGGAGCGGACGCCCTGACGGTGGCAAACACCTATCCAGCAATGGCACTCGATTCTCACTCCGGGAAGTCGAAGCTGGGCAACAAAACCGGGGGCCTTTCAGGCCCAGCCATTAAACCCATTACTCTCCGTCTGGTCTGGGAAACGTTTCAAGCTGTCAAAGCACCAATTATCGGCCTTGGCGGCATAGAATCGGCTTCCGACGTGCTTGAATATCTGTCGGTGGGTGCGACTTCCGTACAGGTAGGAACGGCCAGCTTTACTGACCCTAAGGCCAGTGAGCACATCGTGAAGGCACTCCCGAAGGCATTTTTTAACGTTAAAGCGTTTACTGTCAATCAGATACGTGGCAAATTTCATGCAGAAAATCATTGACAAAACACCTGTACGATGCTACACTTTTTTGGAAGTTTGTAGCAAAAACACAACACTATGAGACGACCACTCTTCATGATCTGGGCTGCGGTTCGCTGGGTGCCGCTGATGTTTCTCATCGCCCCTGCTATGGAAGCCCCACTGGTTGCGCACCTGAGCGAGCCAGCCAAGCCGATTAAGACCTGGACCGGCAACGCCAGTTGGTATGGGCCGGGCTTTGATGGAAAGACGACGGCTAATGGCGAGAAGTTCGATTGCGAAGCTCTTACAGCCGCTCATCCTAACCTGCCTTTTGGTTCGGTCATCCGGGTCGTAAACCCCCGGAACGGTAAGTTTGAACTAGTACGTATCAATGACCGAGGTCCCTATCAAGAGGGGCGCGAAATTGATGTATCCTACCGCGTAGCCCGGAAGATCGGGCTGATTCATTCCGGCGTTAACCAGGTTCGTCTGGAGCTGCTGGAAGTTCCAAAAAAGCGCTGACCCCGCGCGATGGTCGGGGTCACAAACAAGTGACCTTCGACGCCCATCCAAGAAGCAGCCTGATCGTAGCGCTGGATTTCGATTCGCTATCCTCTGCGATGAAGTTCGCAAAGCAGGTGGCGGATCTAGTTGGCCTCTTCAAGATAGGCAATCAGCTCTTTACATCCGCTGGCCCCGCTGCGGTCAAGGAAGTCTCGGCCCTCGGTCCGGGCATATTCCTCGATTTGAAGTTTCACGATATCCCTAACACCGTAGCCGGCGCCGTTCTGTCCGTTGCGGCGATGAGTGGAGTGCAACTCGTCAACGTTCACGCGTCTGGCGGCGGCACGATGCTCAAAGCCGCTGCGCAAGCGATTAGCGCCGGTGTGCCTCTTGGCATGGACCGCCCGCGTTTGCTCGCTGTCACGGTTCTTACCAGCATGGATCACAAGGCCATGCGCGAAGTTGGCCTCAGCGGAACGCCTCAATCCAGCGTTCTGAAATTAGCGAAGCTTGCAAAAGCTTCCGGTGTGGACGGCGTCGTTGCCTCAGTACAGGAAGCCAAGGCGATTCGCAAGGCGTGCGGCCGTGAATTCCTCATAGTCACTCCCGGCGTTCGTCCGAA
This sequence comes from Acidobacteriota bacterium, assembly GCA_018268785.1. Taxonomy (GTDB): domain Bacteria; phylum Acidobacteriota; class Terriglobia; order Acidiferrales; family UBA7541; genus Acidiferrum. The sequence continues at coordinate 123,199 of JAFDVY010000001.1, forward strand.
AGAAAACGGAAAATCCGCCGCCAAGAAGGACGACCAATCGCGGACGGCGACTCCGACGGAAGCCATCCGCGCCGGTGCAGACTACATCGTGGTTGGCCGCCCGATTCTTGCGGCGTCTGATCCGCGCGCAGCCGCGCAGTCTATCGTGGACGAAATCGCAGCTTCTAAATAGCTCGTTTGACCTCTCTTTTCCTCCTGCCGTAGCATCAAAGCTCACACGCAAAAATGGACTCCCCAATAAAGCACATCATTGTCGGCACGGCTGGTCATATCGATCATGGCAAGTCGTCACTCGTACAAGCACTGACCGGCACGCATCCAGACCGTCTGGAAGAGGAAAGGCGCAGGGGAATCACAATTGATCTTGGTTTCGCATTTCTGGAAATGCCCGGCGTGCGCTTCGGGTTCGTAGACGTCCCGGGCCATGAGAAATTCGTAAGTAACATGCTTGCGGGCGCCACAGGCGTTGACCTCGCACTTTTGGTTATTGCTGCCGACGAAGGCGTGAAGCCGCAGACCCGCGAGCACTTTGAGATTTGCCGCTTACTCGGAATCAAACGCGGCATCGTCGTGCTCACAAAGAGCGACTTGGTGGATGTAGATACGCTCGGCCTTGTGAAACTAGAAATTCAGGAATACTTGCGCGGCTCGTTTCTCGAAAATTCTCCAATGCTCGCCGTCAGCGTCAAAACGGGGAACGGACTGTCAGAACTGAAAGGCGCGCTAGTGCACGCGGCAAGCAAAGCGCAGGAAAAGGATTCTGGCGGTCTGTTTCGCCTTCCGATAGACCGTTCCTTTTCCATCAAGGGATTCGGCACCGTCGTTACTGGCACTCTTTTTTCCGGCAGCGTTGCTCCCGGAGACGAAATAGAACTCTTGCCGGGTGGCGAACGTTTGCGCGTGCGCGGAGTGCAATCCGGCGGAAAATCCGCGGAAGTTGCCTTCGCAGGCCAGAGAACCGCAATCAATCTTGCTGGAATTGAACACTCAGCGATCAGACGCGGCATGTCGCTCACTGTGCCAAATCGCTTTCGTCCCTCGGCCCGTGTGGACGTCAAACTGGAACTTCTCTCTTCCTCACCAATTTTGAAGCAAAGGTCCCGCGTCCATTTTCATTGCGGCACCTTTGAAACAATCGCTGAAGTTCGTCTTCACGAAGGCGAACAGTTGCGAGGCGGAGAAAGTTCCCTGACCCATTTGCGATTGCAAGCTCCGATGCTCGTCTTGCCCGGAGACCGTTTCATCATTCGCCAATTTTCGCCCGTCGTCACCATTGGCGGCGGCATGATTCTGGACAATCTTGCGCGCCGCCCTGCAAAGAAAGATTCAGGTAGGATCGAATTTCTCAAGACGCTCGAATCCGCCGATTCCCGCAAGATTCTTCGCGCAATGGCTCTACGGGCTCCCTTTGGTCTTAACGAACAGGAGATCGCCGCGCGAACCGCATGGCCCGTGAAGGCAATTCAAGAAGCCGCTCAACTGGAGGAAGCAGAGTCGCACTTAAAAATCGTGAGCCACTCGCCCCTTTTGCTCGTGGGCCGGGAATCGTTCGCCGAACTTCAGACTAAAGTCATCGCCACTCTCGATGCGTTTCACAAAGCCAATCCGCTCACCCCGGGCATCGCCCGTGAGGATTTACGAGCAAAAGTCGCTCGTCGCACACGTGCGGAAATATTCCGCGCTGCTCTCGAAGAACTTGCCGTGCAGAAGAAGCTCGTCCTCGACGGCGAGACGGTAAAACGCGCGGGGGCCGAAGTGACTCTTCAACCTGACGAAAAGCGAGCCTATGATCAGATTGAATCGGCTTTCGCAAAAGCAGGGCTGGCCGTTCCACCTGTAAAGGACGTTCTCGCCCAGTTGGCCGTGGAACCAAAGCGCGCGGAAAAGCTTTTGCAAATGCTCCTGCGCGAGAAAAAATTACAGCGAGTCACCATGGAACTGATTTTTCACGCCAATGCTCTTCAGGAAATGCGCCAAAAAGTGGCCCACTTCAAGAAGGCGAAGAATGAGCGAATCTCGGTGCCTGCCTTCAAAGACCTCACCGGTATTTCCCGCAAGTATGCCATCCCATTACTCGAATATCTTGACCGGGAACGAGTTACGCGCCGCGTCGGAGACGAGCGTGTTATACTCTGATTTCACCCGTTAGCCCCGCACGTTGGAATAAATCCGGGCGTGGTAGAGTTGAAATCTGGGGCAGGAGGCATCATGGAATTCCCAATCCACTGGCTTATTATTCTCGTTGTCGTACTGATTCTTTTTGGCGGGCGCAAGATCCCCGAATTGATGCGCGGCCTAGGCGAAGGCGTGCGCGGTTTTAAAGAAGGCATGTCCGGAAACAATCAAGCGCAATCAACTCCTCCTCCAGCGGCACCGGCGCAGTCTGCATCCACTGAAAAGCCACCCGAAGAAAAGAAGTCTTAACACGGCTTTCACATAATTCCGAGATTTCGAGGGCGCTCATGGAAAAATGAGCGCCTTTTTTGTTTGTGGAGCTAAACCGAAGCTTAGCCCTGCCAGTCCCTCTCTCCTCATCCCTGTACTTCCGACCAGTAGTCCGCGATAAAACTTTAGCTTCAGACTGGTGTTAATCCAGGTAGCCCGGTGGACTCAATCAACTTGCGGTCGAGGAGAAGAAAGATGAAATTCAATACGAAGTGGATTGCGGCACCCGTTTTCGCGCTACTGGTCGGCGGTGTGGCCATGGCGCAGGATCCCGCCTCGAGTGGAACTTCCAATACGCAAAGCGCTCCAGCAGCAAAGCCGGATCCCACGGTTCAGCAGCGCAAGGAAAATCAGCAGGATCGCATTGCCAATGGAATTAAGAGCGGCCAGTTAACAGCAGGCGAAACTTCCAAATTGGAAACAAAGGAAGCTGCCGTGAACGGTGAAATTAAGTCGGACCGCGCTGCGAACGGCGGAAAACTGACTCCGGCGGAGCGAGCCAAGGTTAATCGGCAGCAGAACAATCTTTCCAAGCAAATCTACAACGACAAGCACAACGCCAACACGGCTCACTACGGAAACAACGAAGTCGGCAAGCGCCGCGAAAACCAGCAGGACCGCATTGCGCAGGGAGTGAAGAGCGGGCAACTTACCGCGGGAGAAACAGCCAAGCTCGAAAATCAACAGAAGGGCATCAACCAGCAAGTGAAGGCGGATCGCGCAGCCAACGGCGGCAAGCTGACCAGCGGCGAAAAAGCGCAGATCAATCACGAACAGAACAGGGCGTCAAAGAACATCTACAATAAAAAGCACAATGCCCGCACGCAAGCAGGCGCTGCGCCAAGAAAGTAACTAGGATAATCGATAAGATGAAGGGCGCTCCCGCAAGGAGCGCCCCTTTTGTTTTCAGGAATTATCTTCCGTCCAACCCAAATCCGCGAGCGCCACGCAAAGCCGCGACAACGGCAATCCGACAACGTTGTAGTAGCAACCCTCGATTCGAGAAATATACCGGCCGGCACGCCCCTGAATTGCGTAAGCGCCAGCCTTATCGAACGGTTCGCCGCTCGCCAGATACCGGATGATCTCTTCCTCATCGAGCGCCCCGAATTGCACGTGCGTCGTTTCCTGAAACTCCCGTCGTTCCACGTCCGGCAAACGAATCAGTGCCACTCCGGTGATTACGGCGTGAGTTCTTGCGGAAAGCTTCTCCAGCATGTGCCGCGCATCTTCCGTCGTCCGCGGCTTTCCGAAAACTGTGTTGTCCAGCACCACCACAGTATCCGCAGCGATTACAATTGCTGGTCCCACTGCTCGCGCCGCCACCAGCTCTGCTTTCGCGAGAGCAAGCCGCTTGACCATTTCCTGCGCGGACTCGCCTGGAATAGGTGTTTCATCCACTGCGGAAGACATTACTGTAAAGGGGAGCCCTGCGGACTGAAGAATTTCCGCACGCCGCGGAGAACCGGAAGCGAGGATCAGCCTCATCTACAATCTGCCGCGGCAAGAATACTACAGAAAACGGGCTGAGCCTTCAGATGCGACTCGATTCGCTCAGAGAACCACGGATTCTCGATACTCGCCGAATACTTTTCGCAATGTGTCCGATATTTCGCCGATCGTCGCAAGCGATTCGACTGCGGCAAGTATCGCGGGGAGCAGATTTTCAGTGTCCGTGGCGCGGCGCGAGAGTTCAGCAAGAGCAGTTTTCGTCTTGTTTGAATCGCGCTTTGCGCGCAACGCTTGAAGTCGCGCAACTTGCGATCGTTCAATCTCTTCGTTGATTCGCAGAAGTGGAATCGCACGTTCCTGCTCGGCCACAAATTCGTTCACCCCGACGACAATCTGTTCTTTCGTTTCCACGGCCCGCTGAAAATCGTACGCCGCCTTCTGAATTTCTCCCTGCACGTAACCGGCTTCAATCGCGCGCAACATTCCTCCAAGCGCATCAATCTTTTCAATGTATGTTTTTGCGCCCGCCTCGACCTGGTTCGTCAATTCTTCGATGGCGTAAGAACCCGCCACAGGATCAATCGTGTTCGTCACGCCCGTCTCGTGCGCGATGATTTGCTGGGTGCGCAGCGCAATTAGCGCCGCGTCTTCCGTAGGCAAGGCAAGTGCCTCATCCATCGAATTTGTGTGAAGCGATTGGCACCCGCCCAAAACAGCGGCAAGAGCCTGAATCGACACACGAACGATGTTGTTTTCCGGCTGCTGGGCAGTAAGAGAAGAGCCGGCCGTTTGCGCATGAAAACGCAACAGTAGCGATCGCGGGTCCTTCGCCTGGAATCGCTCTTTCATAATGTGAACCCAAAGCCGCCGTGCTGCCCGAAACTTTGCAATTTCTTCCAATAAATCATTGTGCGCGTTGAAAAAGAAAGAAAGCTGCGGCGCGAATTCGTCCACGGATAATCCTGCGTCCAGCGCCGCCTGTACGTAAGCAATTCCGTCGGCCAGGGTAAACGCAACTTCTTGAATCGCAGTCGAACCTGCTTCCCGAATGTGATAACCGGAAATTGAAATCGTATTCCACCGAGGCAAATTGTCTCTGCACCAGGAGAAAATATCCGTGACGATGCGCATCGCGGGCCGCACCGGATAGATATACGTTCCTCGCGCGATGTATTCCTTCAAAATGTCGTTTTGAACCGTGCCCGATAGTTGGCTGAGATTCGCGCCCTGTTTTTTCGCAACAGCAACATAGAGACAGAGCAGAATCGCAGCAGTCGCATTGATCGTCATGGAAGTCGAAACGTTTTCGAGTGGAATGCCCTCGAACAGCGTTTCCATGTCTTCCAGCGAATCAATGGCAACGCCAACTTTTCCAACCTCGCCAAGCGCAAGCGGCGCATCCGAATCCATCCCAATCTGCGTCGGCAAATCAAACGCGACAGACAAACCCGCCTGTCCCTTGCTCAACAAATACCGATAGCGCTGATTCGATTCTGCCGCTGAACCAAATCCGGCATACTGCCGCATCGTCCACAGACGCCCGCGGTACATCGTGGGATAAATCCCGCGCGTGAATGGCGGTTCGCCGGGATAGCCAATGGTTTCTTCGGCTGCTTTGGCGTTTACTCCATCCGGTCCGTAAAGCCGCTCCACGGGAATACCGGACAGCGTCGTGAATCGCGCCTTCCGCTCACCCGAAGATGATTTTGATTTGCCGGACATTGGTCAGGAGGATTGCACCCGTTTCGCCGCACGGAACGAAGTAAACGAAAATAGGGCCATGACGGCTGCCAGAAACACTGCCGCCCAAATCAACCAGCGCGCTCCATCCCTGCTCCAGGCGCGAAGAGCATTCTGCAGCCAGAACAGCGCAAGCACTGCGAAAACCGCTCCAACAGCCTCGTGAAACAATTGCTTGAGCGCCAGCCAAAAGCGGCGAAACCCACTTCGTGGCGGTACGCTCCGCGTTACTGTTCCTGCGGCAGACATGCCACCATCTTAGCGCAGGTACGGAAGCCGCAGCTCAAAACCACCCTCCCTGAACTGTACCAAAGTGCTGTAAACCGTTTGGAGACAACGGGCTTTCACCCGCTTGTATCCAATCTGTGTGAGCCCTAGAATGAACTCAGCTGTACTAGGGAGCCAGCCTTGCAACTCGACGATCACCTGAAAAACTTGCTTCGCGAACTGGGGCACGCGATCAACGATACGGTGTCCGAGTCCGACCGCATCACTGGTGCGATAGCGGGAGTGCGCGCGCACGGTTACGATATCGTTCTGAAGCTGGACGCGACCATCGGTCTTGCCAAGCGCGACGGCGAAGGCAAGGAAACTCACCTTACAACTCTCGACCGTAGATTTTTGGAATCGCTCCGCATTCAGGTGGATCAGGAATCCATGCAGGAAACCGCTGATGTCGAGCGCAAGCCCGCCGCGCGGCTGACCATGACGCCGCAAGACGTGCGCTTCCTCAAGTCCCTGCGAATTGCCACAGACGACATCGAATGAAGCTCGCATTCAAATTCGGCGCAAAGCACACAGTGGCCCTCGCGGTTTTGATGGGCGTTGGCTGCGGTGTCGCCGCGGCTCAGGATCCGATTGTCGTTGGCACGGCGGCAGCAATTGCCATTCAGGCAATCAAACCGAAAAAGCAGGATCTTCGCCCAAAATTTGAAGGCACGGTGATGAACTCGAACTCCGTCCTCATCACCGTCCGCTCCAAGACGAACGAACTCGCCGTACAAACCTTCACGCTCTCTCCCGACGCCAGCGTCAAAATGCAGAAAGTCATCGACAAGGGCGGCTATCAGTACGGAGACAAAGTCACCGTTTATTACGACCCGACCACACACCAGGCCCTCAGAATCAAAGGCAAGGCTTCCAAGCCCATCTGAGTTGCGGAGCGTGTATGCTTCGCTTTCCCGCTGTCGCAGGCCAGTTTTATCCCGCCAATTCGCTGGAACTCACTAATCTCGTCCGCCGTTTTACACAGTACGGTCCGAGCCTGGAAAAAGTCCGTGTGAAGGCGTGCCTCCTACCGCATGCAGGCTACGTCTATTCCGGCCAGGTTGCAGGCGACGTCTTCGGCCAAATCGAAATTCCGCCGAAAGTTCTTGTTTTGGGAGTCAGACATTTTCCCGCTGGAGAAAGTGCCGCCATCCTGAGCGAGGGCTCATGGAGAACTCCTCTCGGCGACGCGCAAATCGATTCGCACCTTGCAAACGCTCTCAAGAAAAATTGTCCATTGCTCAAGGAAGATGCAGTCGCCCACGCGCGAGAACACTCGCTTGAAGTTCAACTCCCGTTTCTGCAAATCCTGAAGCCCGATTTTCAGTTTGTACCCGTCGCGCTTGGCACTATTCGCTTCGAAGAATTGGAAGCCATCGGAGAAGCGATTGGCCAGGTCATCTCCGAATCAAAAGAAAAAGTCTTGCTGCTGACAACTTCAGACCTCAATCACTACGAAAATGAATCAATTACTCGCGAGAAGGACCAAAAAGCCATCGCCAAATTGGAAGCCATGGAACCGCGCGGTCTTTACGACACCTGTAAGGCCGAAGCCATTTCCATGTGTGGTCTCGGTCCAGCGGTGGCAATGCTCTTCGCGCTACGAAGACTTGGCGCGACCCGGGCAGAAACCATTCTCCACACAACTTCAGCCGCAATTTCCGGCGATTATCGTCGAGTCGTCGGCTACGCGGGCATGATCTTTTTCTGAACCGCGCGGAGAGACACTCGCAAATGAAGAAAAGCGGCATCCCGGACGGGATGCCGCTTTTCTTCAAGAACAAGAATAAGTTGCGCCTTAGTGTGGCCGGCCGCCGGAAGAACTGCGTGAGGAAGTGCTTGCGCCGGACGACCGCGACGAACTCGCCGAAGACGAACTGGAACTCGACGAGCTCCCGCTCCATCCGCGCGAAGATCCACCTGACGAATTCGAGGAGTTGCCACCCCAGCGCGATCCTCCGCCCGAAGCAGCGTTTCCACCGCGCCCGGCCGAATTGGCCGGTGGAGGCGTCGCGACTGAAGTGCGAGCCGAAGGAGGCATCGGCCCGCGCGCCGCCGCGCTCTGTCCTCCCGGCATCTCTGTACCGCGTCGCATGTCCGAATTCTTTGCCGCAGTATTTCCGGGTTCAATCGGCTTTCCACCAACTACGCCGCCATTGGACCTGTCCATCGCCTCGCGCTCCGTGGAACGTACGACAGAATTGTTGACGAACCGGTGCTCCGCTGGATCAAACGTAATCCCGGTTTCCTGGTTTCTCGCTGTAACTCCGGTCGCAGAGCCACCCGCGGACATCATCCGCACAACACGCGATGGAGCGCTCGTGTTAGCAGTCTCCGTCGGCAGAGAACCACGCGCGGGCCCTTTGTGCAGATTCTTCCAATTCTCCGCTGCGCTGGCTTGCACCGGATCCAGCACTCCGCGCTGCGAAATGGGGAAAACCCCCTGCTGCAGATTAATAGGCGATTTTCCCCGCTCATCCAGCGGATGTGTTGGCACCAATCCAACCGAGCCTCCCGACTTCACCCAAGTCCCCGTAACCGGTCTCCATTGACCGCCGCGAGCCATCGCAAAGGAACCCCCACGCACATGGGGAAAGCTGCCGGTCGGCGTCCAAACCCATCCAAGCCCCGCATGAAATACCCAGCTTCCGTAGTGATATGGCAGCCATCCCCAGGGCTGCGAGCCGATGAACACCCAATTCCCCAAAGACGGATCAAAATACCACTGCCCCATCTGGAACGGATTCCATCCAAACGAAACTCCGTAGGGTCTCCAGCAATAACCATATCCAGATATGGGGTACCATCCGCCGTAGGTGTACAGATCGCCGAAACCGGAATCGTAGTTGTAGACCCCGGAATATTGCTGCGACGCCGTGGTCGCTGCCTGCCCGGATTCGATCTTGCCGTTCACCCACTGATCGAAATCGTCCGTATTCCCCAGTTTGTCCACGGACAGAGAAATAGGGTCGTCCGCCTTCATCGAAAGCGATTGCCCCTTGGAAACACGAGTCGTCTTGTCCTTGCTCAAGACCGCAATGCGCCCTTGCAATACCTGCACGTCGCTGCCATCGTCATAGTTGTTCAGCCTGAATTCCGACTTCTCCGTCGCTTCAATGCTGAAATCGCCGCCCGTCACGCTGAAATAATCGCCTCGTGCCGGCCGTACGTAGAACGAAGCCGAGCCCTGCCGCAATATCAGCCGCGTCGTAAACGATCCGTCTTCCAGCGACAAATCGTAAAATTGCAAAACTGTGTTTTCCGCCAGGAACGCAACGTTTCCGCTCTCAAACTCAACTTCTGCGCGTCCATTGTCCGTCGCCACCACGTCGCTCTGGTGCACCGGCATGTTCAGCGCTGCGCGCTCCCAAGCCGTGTCGCCTGCTTGCAGCGGATCGCCGGAAATGTCGTGCGCAATTCGAACATCGCCCTGCACGTAGCTCAGCCGGATAATTCGCGCATGGGAACTGTCCGCCTTGGCGGTAGTAGCACAAATCAAGAAGCCCAAAATGAGAAGAAAAGGAATCTGGCGGAAAGCCTTCACACTGTTGCAATTCATACCGTACCCCCTGATGGGCACCGTGTCTCAACCATTGGACGTTAGAGTGGGGCTACCGGTTGCAAGCCCGTTCCGTTACCCAATGGTCTCTCGCCGGTCGAGCTTGGTCAAGCGCACAACCGTTCAGAAGGCTTCCTGCAGCACTTGCCAAAATGCCCGATGCAACGGATAGAAATCTCAAATGGCATGCCGGTTGACACTCTCAAGTTGAATCATTACGTTAAGTACTGGGGAATGTGAGAGTTGTTCCCGCGCTCAATTCCAAACCCGCCAGTTCGCAGAACTTCCTACAAGGGGTGTGGGAGTTAACAGGGTTGGAGTAGCGAAGCTTCTTCATATCTGGGGGAATTCAAATGCAGCGACTTTTTAAGTTCTCAAGTGTAATAGTATTTCTACTGATGTCCGCGCTTGCCGCTGGCACCGCGTTTGGCCAGGGTGGCGCCACCGGCGCCATCAGCGGCGATGTGCTTGATACGCAAGGCGGTTCGGTTGCTGGCGCCGACGTGCAAATCGTTAGCGTGGCCACGGACTCGGTTGTTCGCAAAATCTCCACCGGGTCTGACGGCAGTTTTGTAGCAACCCTGCTTCCGCCTGGCTCTTACTATGTCGTCGTCAATAAGTCAGGCTTCGCCCAAGCCAAGACTTCCGCGATCGATGTGCGAATCACGGAAACCACCAGGATTGCCATTACGCTAAAGGCCGGAGCCGTCAGCGAAAAAATCGAAATTTCCGCCCAGGTCACCACCGTCGAAACCACCAACGCCACCACCGGGCAATCCATCAGCAAACAAACCATCCGCGAGCTCCCTCTCGCCACGCAGAACTATCAGCAGTTGCTCACCCTATCCACGGGCGCTTCCGGGGAACTCAACGCCGCCGCCCAACTCGGGCGCGGCGCCGTGAAGCTCTTCGTCAATGGCCAGCGCGAAGATAACAACAACTTCCTGATCGAAGGCATCAGCGCGACCGACTACAACGTGGCGCAAGCGACTTATGTTCCGCTGCCGAATCCAGACGTGATCCAGGAATTCAAGGTGCAGACTTCTCTCTACGACGCCAGCCAGGGCCGCAACGGCGGCGGCAACGTCAACGCCATCCTGAAGTCCGGCACGCGCGAGTATCACGGCGACCTTTACGAGTTCTTCCGCAACGACAAACTCAACGCCAACGACTTCTTTCTGAACCGGCAAGGACAATCACGTCCGGTCGTGAAGCAGAATATTTTTGGCGGCAGCCTCGGCGGCCCCGTGGTCAATGAAAAAGCCGGATTCTTCTTCGTCAACTACCAGGGCACGCGCCAGCGCAGCGGCCTCTCTCCGGGAACTTTCATCAGCTCCACGATTCCGACTCTTCCCGCAGATCGCTCCGATGCATCCATTTCAAACGCTTTTTTTGGAAACACCACAACGGCTATCGATCCGGTTGTGAGCAAGCTGCTGAATTTCAAAAGCAACCAGTTTGGTGGCGCATCGAACGGATTTTTGATTCCCAGCGGCGCCACCGGTACCGGCGCCTTTGCGATTAGTCGCCCCGGCAAGTACACCGACGATCAGTTCACCGCCAACTGGGATCGCGAATTTCGCGGTGGGCAGGACAAAATCTCCGCGCGCTTCTTCTTCTCCGATTCTGAATCCTTCCTGCCCTTTGGCGGCGGTGACCTTCCCGAATCTCTCGGCAGCACTCTGGCGAGCAGCGTCAGCTCCAGCGGCTTGAATTTTCCCTTCGATACGCCCGTTCACGCCCGCTTCCTTAACCTGACCGAGACCCACCTGTTTTCGCCGACGTTGGTCAACGAGTTCCGCTTCGGATTCGTCCACATCAACGATCAGCTCAACAACCTGCCGCCAGTGACCACCACGGACCTCGGGATCGACAGGCCGACGAACAGCGTCACGAATTCCATCTATAAATTCGTTTTCGCAAGCTCGGGCTTTGAAATCGGCCCCGCTCCGTTTGGGAATCAATCGCAGGACCAGAACAACCTGAATTTCATCGACACGTTGAGTTGGGTTCATGGCAGCCATGTATTTCGCTTTGGCGGTGAGTTCATTCACGTGAACCTCGACAAGGACTTCCCGCAGGTCTTTAACGGAGAGTTGTTCTTCACAAACACCCCGGATGGCCACACGGATTTCCAAAACTTCCTGCTTGGCGTTCCCGAGTTCAGTTTCGGCGGCGGCGGACTTTCAAACCATGCATATCGCTCCACCAACTACGGCTTTTTCGTTCAGGATGACTGGAAGGTTAAATCGAACCTTACTCTGAATCTCGGGCTTCGCACTGAGGTTTTCGGCGGGTTTCACGATGATCTCTGCCATATCGGCAATCTTGATCCAACCCTGGCAAATGCCGGCCAGTTTCCTTTTCTCTATCCATCTTGCGTGAACAAACTCAATCTCGCGGGATTGTCTGGTAAGTCGAACAACACTACGTTCGATAACAATTATTCGACCGGCCTTGGCCCGCGCATTGGCCTTGCCTACGATCTCTTTGGTCATCACAACACGACCATTCGCGCAGGCTACGGCATCTACTACGTTCGCGAGGACGTTGGAACCGCCGACCAGATGTCTTTCCAGACTCCTTTTCTTCCGGTTGCCTTTGGTGGTGGCCAGGCCGGTTGTTTGGGGTCTTATTTTTCGGCGACGCCGCTGCCTGGTTGCCCGAGTCCCAATCCGAACGCTCTCCCCAAGGCGGGTACTCTGGACCCTAATTTCGTTCCCTGCCTGAACGTGTTCCAGAGTTTCACCAACAACGATCCAAACCAGGCGGGAATTTACGGAACAGCAACTGGCGCTGCGTGCCCCGGTCCCCTGCAAACGCTCGGCATCTTCGGCCTTGCCGTGCCGCGTCACTTCGTTGTTCCCAGCACGCAGCAATGGAACCTGACCGTCCAGCGATCCCTTGGTCATGAATGGGTGCTGGAAGTTGGCTATGTCGGAACCCACGCTGTCCACTTGCGCGAAACCCGCGATGCGCTTCAGTCGCAAAACGCCACCGTCTCGAACCCCGTGGTCCTTGGCGGGCAGAACATTACCTTCAACACGTTTGACAACGCCGTGGCGCGTTCCCGCGCTCAGGGAATCAACGGCTACAGCGGATTCCAGTTGTTCGCCAACGATGCGTATTCTCATTATCACTCATTGCAGACAACGGTTTCCCGCCGCTGGTCGGCAGGCTATTTCCAGGCGGCTTACACTTTCTCCAAGTCAACGGACGCAACCTCGACTGGAAACACCGCGTTCAACAGCGCCTTTAACGACGAGTCCACTCTCGACGCGTCGCGCGGCCTTTCCGATTTTGATCGCACGCATCGCCTCTCCGTCAGCTACCGGTACGACCTGCCTTGGTTCAAGGGCGAGACTGGACTCAAAGGCGCTCTATTGAGTGGTTGGTCTGTAAGCGGCATAACCATCATGCAGTCTGGTCTGCCATTTTCCGTTCTCGATTCCGGAGCGGGCAGCGCCTTTCTGGGCCTCGGCTCCGCGCCCGGCGTAGAGACAGCCAGCCTCGCCAGCGGCTCGACATTATCCAGCGGCCTCACGAGTGGTGGCATTCATTCTCGAATTGACGGATACCTGAACCCGGCAGCCTTCACTGCTGCTCCACTTCTCTATCCGGCCCTGTGCGATCCGAATCAGCCGAATCGTTCGGTAACTCCCAATGCCAATTTCTGCACCACAGACTTTGGAAATTTGGGTCGCAATACTTACCGCGGTCCCTATCAGCAAAACTGGGACTTCTCGCTGCTCAAGAATTTCAAAATCACCGAGCGCCAGTCGTTGCGTTTCACCACGGACTTCTTCAACGTCTGGAATCACGCAAACTTTTCCAATCCGGCGGTAACGGACGTCGAGAATCCCGGAGCGTTCGGCAAAATCGTATCCGCCCAGGGAACGCCGCGCTTGATTCAATTCTCCTTGCGCTATTCGTTCTAGATACTTCGCATCGCACTTCTTCCAAAAGCGCTCCGAGGTCCGGGGCGCTTTTGCTTTTTGACGTAAACTGTTGCGGGAGAAAAACGCAGATGTCTGAATCCAGGATCCAACTACAGCCGCGAGACCAAGTCACTCCGGAAATTGGCGCGGTTTACGACGCGCTTCTTGCCGCCCGCGGCGTGGTCCCGAATATGTTCAAGGTGCTCGCTCATACTCCGGCAATCGCGCCCGCCGTCGCCGGTTTCCTTAAGCCGCTCCTTTCCGATGGCGCCCTGAAGGGTTGGTACAAGGAACTCGTCGCCGTCCGTATCTCCCAATGCTGCGCCTGCGAATATGCGATCCGTGCCCACAGTATTTCCGCCCGCCAAAAAGGCGCCAGCGATGACCAAATCACAGCAATCGCCGATTTTGAAAATGGTCCATTCTCCCCAAAAGAAAAGCTCGGCTTCCGCCTGGCCGGCAAACTCCACCAGGGTGGTCCCAGCGTTGACGACGCCTTCTTCTCCGAACTACGCGCGAATTTCTCCGAAGCAGAGCTAGTCGAGCTCTTCCTGACCGCCGCCGCGTTCGAAATGTTTCCTCGTTTCATCGACGGCCTTCGCATCCCAGCAACGCCCTCGCCAGCCGCGAAGTGATAAACTTCTGCTCATGGGCAACCGGCGAATTGCAACACGCGTTTCACAAATGAATGGAGAAGGCGCGCTCGCCGTCTTTTCGCGCGCCAAGGAACTCGAAAAGCAGGGCCGCTCCATCATCCATCTCGAATTGGGCGAGCCCGATTTCCATCCCGCCTCGCCGGTTGTGGACGCCGTGCGCAGCGCCGTTGCCTCCGGTCGCGATCGTTATTGCGCCACGCGAGGCATCCCTGCCTTGCGCGAAGAAATTACCATCTACCTAAAACGCACGCGCCGCATCGATGTTCGGCCGGAAGAGGTTCTCGTTGCTCCCGGCTGCAAAATGGCCCTCTCCCTCGCCATGATGGCGCTCATTGAGCCCGGCGACGAAGTTCTGTATCCCGATCCCGGCTTCCCCATCTATCCCTCGTTTACGCGCAGCCTCGGCGCCAAAGCAGTTCCGTTCGCGCTCTCCGAGAAAAATAAATTCCAACCTGACCTCGGCGAAATCGCCTCGAAAATCACTCCCCAAACCAGCGTCCTCATTTTCAACTCTCCGAATAACCCCACCGGTACCGTTTTCGACGAAAAAGCGCTGCAAGGTCTAGCCGATCTCGCCAAAAAACACGACCTCTGGCTTCTCAGCGACGAAATTTACGCACGCATCCTCTTCGGCGGGGAATATCTTTCTCCCTGGGCGCTTCCCGGGATGGCCGAGCGCACCATCATCATTGATGGCTTCTCCAAAAGCTTCGCTATGACCGGCTGGCGCCTCGGCTATGGAGTCGCGCCCAGACGCGTCATCGACGCGATGGATCTTCTCGTCCTCAACACATTCACTTGCGCTGCCGAATTTACCCAAGTCGCCGCAATCGAAGCCCTGCGCGATTCCACGGACGCCGTAGACGCCATGACCGCCGAATATCGCAAACGGCGCGATCTTTTCGTTGCGGGCCTCAACAAGATTCCCGGCTTCCGCTGCCAGTCGCCCGACGGCGCTTTCTATGCCTGGGTCAATATCGAAGACACCGGATCTTCCGCCGAGGAAATTCAGAAAATCCTTCTCGAAGAAGCTGGTGTCGCCGCAATCGCCGGAGCCGCCTTTGGCTCAGAAGGGAAAAACTTTCTCCGCTTCTCCTTGGTTAGCGCGCGCAATCTTCTGGAAGAAGCTTTGGAAAGAATGAACCGCATCTCAATAAAATGGCGTGTCGCGGTCGTAAAATAAGTAAAATCGATCTTCTTCGAAACGTACGGCATTTATTCCATCGGGGGTTCGAATGAGTCGAGCAGTTCCGGCAGTGATTCTTCTGGCGCTCTTTCTTGCCGGAGCGCCAAATCTTTTCGCACAGACGAGTCCATTCCCGTCCCAGGACTTTCCTGCCATCTACGACCGTCTTTCCCAAAAGATTGAAAAAATCCCAATCTACGATAATCACTCCCACCCAGGTTTCGCAGACGATTCTGACGTTGACGCCATGGCCGCTCCTCCCGACGAAAGCAGCGTCCTCCGCCTCCGCGACGACAATCCAGAATTCGTCACAGCGGCAAAAGCGCTCTTCGGATACCCCTACGACGATTTCAAACCCGAGCACGCCAAATGGCTCGCCGACAAGAAAAAGGCCGCCGAAGCCAAGGGCGACAGTACTTACTTCGACGGCATTCTCGACAAACTGAATTTCGACATCTGCCTCGCAAATCGCGCTTTCATGGCGCCGTATCTCGATCCCAAACGCTTTCACTGGGTCTTCTTTGGCGATTCCTTTTTTTATCCCTTCGACAATCGTGACCAGAAGGCCAGTACGCCGGACATGGCCGTCTACATTCCCCTTCAGGAAAAAATGCTTGCCCGCTACAAAAAGCAAATGAATATGGGCGCCCTTCCTCCCGTCCTCGGCGACTACGACGATTTCGTCCGCCGCACCATGGAAGACAATCAAAAGCGCGGCGGTGTCGCCGTCAAATTCGAAGCCGCCTATTTCCGCTCGCTCTATTTCAGCGATCCGCCGCGCGAAAAAGCAGCCGCAATCTACGCAAAGTACAAAGACGGCGGCGTTCCCACTGCCGACGAATACCGCCTCTTCCAGGATCACGTTTTCCGCGTAATGGTCGAACAAGCCGGAAAACTGAAACTTCCTATGCACTTTCATACTGCCGTCGGCATCGGCGACTACTTCAGTCTCCGCCAGGGCAACGTCCTCAATCTCGAAAATGTTCTTCGTGATCCGCGCTACAAAGACACCGTCTTCGTCCTCGTCCACGGCGGCTGGCCTTACACAACGGAAGCCGCACTCCTCACCGCCGTTAAAAACGTCTACCTCGACACCTCCTTTCAATCCGAACTTCTCTACCCATCGCAATTCAAAGTTGTCTTGAAGCAGCTCCTCACGCTCTACCCGGACAAAATGATGTTTGGTTCCGACGCTTTCCCCTTCAACGACGCACTCGGTGCCGAAGAAAGCTTCTGGATCGCAGCCAGAACCACTCGCTCCGCCCTTTCCGCCGCCCTCGCCGAACTCGTCGCCGAAGGCGCTATCAGCGAAGACAAAGCCATGGAACTTGCCCGGCTCTACTTGCACGACACTGCGGCAAAACTTTATGGAGACAAAAAATGAGCAGCACTTCCGAAGCTAAATACATTCCCTGGAACTCTGTCGAGCGCGAAAAGCTCAATCCTCTCATCGACCGCGAAATGCTCGTCGGCCAAAAGCTCATGCTCGCCCGGGTAATCATGAAAAAGGGCGCCCACGTCCCGCTTCACCATCACCACAACGAACAGGTCACGTACATCCTCGAAGGCGCTCTCAAATTCGCCATCGACGGCAAGGAAATCGTCGTCAAGGCCGGCGAAGTCCTCTGCATCCCTTCCAACATGCCCCACGAAGCTTGGGCTCTCGAAGACACCATCGATCTCGACGTTTTCGACCCGCCCCGGGAGGATTGGCTCAGCAAGACTGACGCTTATCTTCGCCACGGCCGCTAGCCCTTCCGGCCTCAGCCCGTACCCATGCCGTCTGCCCGCCGCCGGCGTCGTTTTGTTTCCGTGCCATGCGCGAGAAATAGCATGGACAAACCCGCCGCTGGTTGTTTACCGTAACAAGGAGGCTTGAGCCAGGCGTGGGCCCCTCAATTAAGGACTATGAATATGAAAAGGTTAGTTCTGGCTATACTTGCAACCTGTGGATGCGCTGGTCTTGCCGTTGCACAAGATAGCGCTCTGAATCTCACTACTTCTGGCGCGACGAGCACCCACCGCTTCACGGCCGCTGGAGAAGGCATCAATCTCGTCACTTCCGTTACCGGCGACACCATCGCTGTGCCCGTCCCAACCGCTAATCCTTCCCCCCAGCCCGAGCCTAGATTCTACTTCGGCAATAACGACGACTATCGCTTCCAGCTCGGCGTCGGTTATACCTATGTCCGCTTCCGCTCGACTCCCTTTAACGCGAATTTGAACGGCTTGCACACTTCACTAAGTTATTTCCTCAACGATTGGTTCGCTGTGGAAGGCAACGTCGTCGCTGCTTTCGGTACCGAAGTCTTCGCGGCCGACAGATCCAAATACCTGCTCTATACCGGTGGGGGACGCATCGCTTGGCGCGACCCCAAACATAAATATGAGCCCTGGATGCACGGCCTCGTCGGCGGTCTTCACATGATTCCGCAAACTGCACTCGGCGGTAAGAATGGGTTCGCGCTGCAAGCAGGTGGCGGTGTGGACGTGCGCTTTAACAGCCGCCTTTCCTTCCGCCTGGAAGGTGACTATGTTCGGTCCCAGCTCTACTCGCAAACACAAAACAGCTTCCAATTCGGCGGCGGAGCCGTCATTCACTTCTAGCAACTGCGTATTTGACAATTTCAACCGATCAACGCCGGCTCGTCCGGCGTTTTTCTTTTCTCCCGCCTTTACTGTTCCGTTGTCCCAAAAAATGCGCCGCGGCCATTTCGCAAGTCGCGTCCGTACGAAATTACGACGGAAACACTTCCCAGTACGCGCACTTTCATTTGAACGCCTGTATCCACCAGCCACCTCGGATCGCCAAACACGCCTGAAGCGTCTGTAATCTTTCCCATATCCACAAATGGTCCCGCCTGAAATCGGAAAAAGCCGCCGTTATACAGCGTCTTGTCATACTCCGAATTGAGCAGCACATACCGGCGCCCCAGCGGCGCGCCTCCTTTTTTTCCATCGATCGTTGCGCCATGTCCGCGCAGCCAAAGTGTCGAGTCCCGGTCCAGCCCCAATTCGAATAGTTGGTCCAGCGTCACACTTCCAAACATTCTTGATCCACGCAGTTGAAACTTCACCGCATCGTCTTCGCCGCGCGCATGTGGCAGCCACTTCGCTTGCAGAGATCCCCCTAGCGATCCAAATGCTCCAAGCTCATTCTTAAATCCGCGCCCAAAATGCGATTCCGCGTACCCTTCCATACTGAATCGCCGCTCCGGCACCCGCACCAACGTCCTCTTTGCCTTCATCCACCCTTCCATCGAAGTTCCACTCGTAAAGAAGGCCGCAGCTTCAGGCGAGAGACCTGCCATTTCATTCTGAAACGTCCGCCCCATCGCTCCTGCCCCTGCCGTCCAGCTCCAGTTGCCGTTCATCACAAATCGCAACTCGGCCCCCGCCTCGATTTTTCGTAGATTCAGATCCGCGATCGGCGAAGACGCCCCGGAAAATGTC
>JAFDVY010000200.1 GCA_018268785.1 Acidobacteriota bacterium
ATCGGTTCGACGGCGAACCCATCGAGACCGCCGGTGCGAGTGAGGCGCGCGCCGGAGATACGTTCGGTGGAGAATTCGATGACGAGCGGCGGATGCGGCGCCGCGTCGAGCCACGTGGCGATCTTCCGCACCAAGTCATTCCGGTAGATCCCTTTTCGAAATGCGGCTGTTTCAGTCAACGAAGGTTACCTTGTTTATTTCCCGCAAAGTCGTCAATCCCTGTTTGATCTTGCTGATGCCGCTTTCGCGCAGGGTGATCATGCCTTCTTCGCGAGCGACGCGCTTGATCTCCGAGGTTGGGCGCCGGTCAATGATCATTTCACGAATTCTGTCCGTGAGATCGAGTAGTTCGCAAATCGCGGTTCGTCCGTGATAGCCGGTGCCGGAACATTCAAGGCACCCGGCGCCTTCGCAAATGGCGACGTTGGTCCATTCTTCGGGTTTGAGCCCTGCCTCGTGCAGTTCTTCCAGCGAATAGCGCTTTTGCTGCTTGCAGTTCGTACAGATAACGCGCACCAGGCGCTGCGCCATAATGCAGTTCAATGCGGAAACGAAGTTGTAAGGCTCGACGCCCATGTTGATAAAGCGGCCGATGACGTCGGTGACGTTGTTCGCGTGGACGGTGGTGAACACCAGGTGTCCGGTGAGGGCGGACTGAATCGCGATTTGAGCGGTCTCCTGGTCGCGGATTTCGCCGACCATGATCTTGTCTGGGTCGTGGCGCAAGATGGAGCGCAAGCCGCGAGCGAAAGTAAGGCCTTTCTTTTCGTTCACGGGAATTTGCGTGATCCCGCGCAACTGATATTCCACGGGGTCTTCGATGGTGATGATCTTGTCTTCGTCGGTCTTGATTTCGTTGATGGCGGCGTAGAGCGTGGTGGTTTTGCCGGAACCCGTCGGGCCGGTGACGAGGACCATGCCGTACGGCTCGCGGATGTAGCGGCGGAACCGGCGCATTTCGTCCGCGGAAAAACCGACTACGTCCAGGCTAAGGCTCTGAAATTTTTCGGAGAGCGTTTCCTTGTCCAAGACGCGGAGGACGGCATCTTCGCCGTGGCTTGCGGGCATGATGGAAACGCGCAGGTCGATAAAGCGACCCTTGTATTTGACGCGGAAGCGTCCGTCCTGAGGAACGCGGCGCTCGGCGATGTCCAGGTCACTGAGCACCTTGATGCGCGAGATAACGGAGGAGTGCCACTCCTTGGAGATCGGCTGCATGGCGTGTTGCAGAACGCCGTCAATGCGGTATTTCACGGCAACTTCCGCGTCGCGGGCTTCGATGTGAATGTCGCTGGCTCTGCGTTCTAACGCCGTGAAGATGACGGTTTCGACGAGCTTTACGACGGGGCTGGCCGTGGTGTCGCGGGTGACGCGATCGCCGGAAAGCGTTTCGTCGCCTTCTTCTTCGGTTTTACTGACCTGGAGGGTGAAGGCTTCGGTGGCTTGTTCGAGAACGCGCTGGGACTGTTCCGTGCGCTTGAGAAGATCGCCAATTTGTCGCGCTGTGGCTACCTTGATGGAAAGTTTCTTGCCGAGGAGAAGCTGAAGTTCGTCGGTGAGCGCGACCTGGCTTGGTTCGGCCACGGCAATAGAGAGCACGTTGTTGCGAACTTCGAGCGGCACAAAGTTGTAGCGAAACATCAAGTCGGCTTGAATCGTGCGGAAGAGTTCAGGGTCAATGCGCTGCTCGCGCAAATCCACGAACGGATAGCGATAGCGTTCGGCAAGCCTGCGCGCATGTTCGCGTTCGTGCTGCTCCTGCGCACTCAGATTGTGAATGTTGCCGTCTGGCGCCGGATTTTGCTGTGGAGTTCCCATGTTTTCCAGTCTAACTGACGCCACCTGTTCCCGTGATGGAGATGGAGAAAATCGGGAGATAAAGCGAAATCAGAATAAAAGCTACGAGCAAGCCCATGAAAACAAGAATGGCGGGCTCGATCAAAGAGACCATCGCGGAGAGGCGAAGGTTCACTTCGTCTTCATAAAATTCAGCGACGCTGTTCAGCATGGGCGCAAGCGCGCCGCTTGATTCGCCGACTTCGATCATGTCGAGGGCGAGTTCGGGCATGATGCCGGTGGCGGAAAGCGCGCCGTGAAGCGAATCGCCTTCGCGAACTCTTTGTGTGGCGCCGGCAATCGAGCCCTTGAGCAGGGGGCTTTCGATGGCATCGCCGGCAGTTTGCAGGCCCGCGACCAGAGGCGTGCCGCCGGTAAGAAGTGTGGCGAGAGTGCGCGCAAATTGCGCGACTTGAAACTTAAGGATGGTTTCGCCCACGACCGGAGTCTTGAATTTCATGCGGTCCACGGCGATGCCGCCTTCGTCAGAACGCGAGTAGGCAAAAATTCCAAGAATCAACAGGATGATCGCGGCAATGGCACCAAGAACAAAGTAGCGATAATCGACCGTGATCGCGATGAGGATGCGCGTGGGGGTGGGGAGCGGGACCTTCATATCCTGATAGAGCAACGCAAATTTCGGAATAACCACGGTGACGAGATAAGTGACGACGATGCAAGCGACCGTGACGAGCAAAACCGGATACACAAGTGTGGCGAGGATTTTCTTGCGGACGCCGGTGCTGACGCGCTGGTAGGAAATGTAATAGTCGAGAACGCCGGAAAGGTTGCCGCTCTTTTCCCCGGCGAGAATTGCGGTGGAATAGACTTTGGAAAAGACTCCGGCTTCGTTGACCGCTTCGGAAAGCGATTTTCCTTCGCGGACGCGATCGCGGATTTGCGCAACGATCGGACGGAGCTTCGGCGAGCTGGCGCGTTCCGCAAGAAGATCAAGAGCGCGGAGAATCGGCAGACCGGCCTTGATCAGCGTGTTGAACTGCTGATTGAGGATCAAGAAGTCCGAGCCGCCGACCTGCTTGGACGAGGGGCGATTGAGGAGGCCGCTGACGAGACTGTTGCGAGCTTCGACGGAATAGACGTAGAGGCCCCGATCCGCCAGCTTCTGGCGGGCTTCGGTCAATGTGCCGGCTGCCTCGACGTGGGAAAAAACACGCCCGTTGGCATCCGCAACGCGGCAGACAAATTCCCCCATGCCCTCAGTTTACCTCAACTCAAAGTAATGCAGGGTAGCGGAGAAGAGTTGTACGTTTCGCCATAGACAAGGGTGGGAATTTTAACCGGCTTGTAATCAGGATTTTACCATGCGGCAGAGGATGGTCCAGGAAGAAGCTGGTCGCCATCCACGATGGCCACGCCTTTGGGGGGCTGAAACTGGAAGAGTTGCTCACCCGCAGGGGGATCGAATTTCCAGTTGGAAAAGCGCATTTCCATACGAACGCCACTCGGGCTGGCGACAACGACCTTGTCCAATTCGCCGGTGGAACGAACAATTTCGAAATAGGCCGTGTCATGAGGAGCCGCCGATTTAACATCTTTTTCCGTGCCGCGGATTACGCAGGCCACACGCGCGAGCGCCGGATTTGAGGGCTGCGAATCCGCAAGCTCGACTTTTGCGCACACGCGACTGACTTTCATTTCGCCGGCGAGCAGAGCGAGAGGAGTGCGCCAGTCTTCGCTTTGTTTTGCGGCGACACGGGAAACGGTACGGTCCGCGGGCACATAAAACCAGGCGAATTTCCCATCCACAACGAAGAGATTTTTTTCGGGCGAAGCGTATTCCCAGCGCATTTTCCCGGGACGACGAAAGTAGGCTATGCCGGCTTCGGTGCGTGTCGTCTTTCCACCTTCGCTGTATTCCTGCAGAAACGCGGCTTGCAGTGTGCGCGGGTGTTTGTAGGCGTCCTCCAGCTTCTTGACGAAAAAGGACGCGTTGTCTGAAGCGGGAGACGGCGGAACGGAGACAAACAAAAGAAAAATGAGTGCCAGACGCATGAAACGAGTCTAGCACTCAAACGAAGCAAAGAAGGAAGAGCTGCGGCGGTTATTGGATCGCGTTGTCGTTCGCCGTGGCCGTGGCGGTCTGGTTGTAGCGAGTAACGTTGGTTTGGTCCGAATAGAAGCTGC
Organism: Acidobacteriota bacterium; assembly: GCA_018268785.1. Lineage (GTDB taxonomy): Bacteria > Acidobacteriota > Terriglobia > Acidiferrales > UBA7541 > Acidiferrum. The sequence goes on from JAFDVY010000200.1 coordinate 3,982, forward strand.
GGTTACCGGTAACACCGCGACTCAGAGGATCGACGGTCAAAGTATATTGCACAGAAGGAGTGGTGCTCGTGTCTTGTGTATAGGTGTATTGATATCCGCTCTTTTGGCCGCCTGACAGAACTGCATCCAAATAACCGCCTCCTGTGGGGCCTAGATCGCTCAACAACGCAGAAAATCCGATCGTTGGATTCGCGGACTGGTAGGTGATTTCCGCGGTGTTAATCGCGTGAATGCTGCTGACGGCCGCGGCTTCGTTTGCCGATGCTTTTGCTTTAATCAAATTGGGAATCGCGATAGCGGCGATAATCAAAATAATTGCGACGACCACCAGTAGTTCGATAAGCGAAAAGCCGCGCTCTCTTCCCCGTTCCACGTTCGGTGGCTGGTAGCTTCCGCTCATGTTCCCCTCGATCCTCTTTTTCACCTCAGAACCGAAGCCTTAAGCAAGTTCTGGGAGGATGCCCCATATCAATTGGGCAAACAGCATGACTCAATATTCACCCAGGTATAGAGCACATCGATTGCCAAGCCGGAACACTCCAATCCCATGAAACGTATATCACATGGAAGGAGAAAAGCTCTAACACTTTGATAATAAAGCACGTTGGAGGCGCGTGTTGCACAGTTCGGCGAGCGCAGAAAACAGGGGAGTTTCATGGACTATTTTGGTCACTAAGAGTGACAAGATTTGACGGATAACTTCCGGCAGCGTGAAGTGCGGGCCCCTGCGCCGGTATCAGCCTTGGGAGAAGACCCGAGGACTTCCTGGGTTAGGAAAGAGTTCGTTTTCTGCGGATTTCGGCGGCGCAAAAAAAACAGGGGAAGTCTCCGAAGACTTCCCCTGCCGAATTCCTTGCAGCGCTTGTAGCTTACTGCAATGCGTTGTCGGTGACCGTCGCCGGAGCCGCCTGGTTGTAACGAATCACACCCGTCTGGTCGACGAAGAAGTGACGCGTGCCGGACGACGGACCCTGAGGATCCGCGTTAGCAGTAAACAAGACCAGTGCAGTGGAGGCGCCGCTCGGGTTGGCCGTCAGCGCGAACGAGTAGCC
>JAFDVY010000201.1 GCA_018268785.1 Acidobacteriota bacterium
TGCAGATTTGATAGAAAACAAAGGACTTTAACCTCCTTTAGAATCAACACATACGAAAAACCCGGGAGGGGGTATCGCTCCGTCAAGCCGGTTTTTCATTTCGTCAAAATCTCCAGCAACGACTCTTTTTTCTTCTCCGCCAATCTTGTCAAGGGCTCCAGCGAGGACCAGTACCCCGCCAGCGCCGCCGCTGCCAGGAATAGAAATAGTTCCGCAGCCAGCCAGTCGTTCCCGCTGAACCGTCCGGCAACAAAAACCAGCGAGCATGTCCCGCTGAACACAATCTGCGCCCCAAACGTGATGAGCACCGCCATTCCCGATTGCCGGTTGCCCTGCATTTTCCCGAAATCCATCTTTCTCGGAAACATCAACGATGACCAGTTCGCAATCGTCAGTTGGCCCATCACGGCGAAAATCAGCGCGCTGATTGTCGCGAAAAAAATCGGCATTGGCGGCAATCCCACGCGCCACCGCACAAGCACAACGCTCAGCCCGGTTTCAAAGATCATGATTGCCACGGTCATCAAATTCTTGCCGATCAAGATGTCCCCGAACTTCACGGGGACCATGAAGTACGTTTGCATTCCGCGCCCTTCAAATGCAAAGGAATTGAACGAGGGCGCCATCAGCACCAGCGTCAGATACGCCATCATCCCCGGGAAAAAATATGTGGCCGAAACGGGATTCTTGCCGGAAGAGGGGTGCGCCCCGCCGAATTGCATGGTGAAAAATAGCAGCAGAATTGGCGGAGAAAGCAGCAGCAGCGCCGTGAATCCGTTTCGCAGTAAATATCGCGTCTCTTTCATCAAGACTGCGGAAACGGTCGGCGGCAATAGACTGGTTCCGGGAGAACTCTCGGAAACTTGTGTGCGTTGCTCGTGCGGCGGCCGCTTTGCATTGAGCCGCGACGGCGCCACCGTTTCGCTCAATTCTTCTCCGAAGTATTGCGCGCGGTACCGGAAGAACAAGAGCGCGCCGAAGAGAAGCGCATATCCTGCTAGCCCTGCCGCGCCGATTGCCATGGAAGAAAAATCGCGCTCTGCCGCCCCTGTCACGATCCTGCCTGCAAGCGAAGCAGGCAGCGGACGTGCGTACTTTACGATGAGCGCCACTTTTTCTTCTGAGTCCCCTTTCTTTGCGGATCGCTGGTATTTCTCCATCGCGGGGCCAATGAATTGCACGCAAGTCATGCCCAGAACAAAAAGAACCAGAAATAGTTCGCGGCTTCGCCGTTTCGACAGTAACTTCTCGACCCACGAGCCGACCCAGCGCTCCAGTGCCACATTCACCGCGACAAAAAGAGCACAAGCGAAAATCATCGCAGGAAGCAGGGAAATCTCGGTGACTGCCGTTGCCGCCATCATCACGAAGAGCCAGATCAACGATGCTATAGCCGCCGAATCGGCCAGCCCATACGAAATGCCAATCACATAGAACGTCGACAATTTCCACGGAAAGCGCAGAAGCGAATGAAACGAAAAACGCGGAGAGAATCCGGCCACAAAAATCGGCAGGATCTGCCACCACACGAAAATGCCCCAAAAAAGAAGCGTGATCCGTTCGGGCTGGTGGCTCCGTAGAAAAAACGAAGTCCCGAAAAAGATTGCGAAGCTCAATCCCGAGACCAGAACAATTCCGAGAATCGAGGAAAGCATGACGCCGGCCAGATCCCACACCCGGTTCTTGTTGCGAAGGCCATTGCGCAGAATCCGCCAGCGCAATCCCGCCACCAGCCGGATCTGTTCCAGGAGCCCCGGCAGCCGCACTACATCAGCCACGAAAGCTCCTCCACATTCGGACGCTCCGTGCCGCCCTGTCCCACGATGGACAGGAAAATTTCTTCGAGTGTTGTGGTCTTTCCTTCCGCACCCGGGACGCCCGCGCGCAACTCTTCCAGCGATCCTTGCGCGACGAGTTTTCCTTTGTTGATGATCGCCACATGGCTGCAAAGGCGTTCGACTATTTCCAGCACATGCGACGTCAGAAAAATGGTCACGCCGCGCTCCGTCATTCGGGCCAGCAACGCTTTCAACGCACCCGCCGCGAGCGCGTCCACGCCTTCAAACGGCTCATCGAGAAAAAGGATTCTCGGCCCATGAATTACCGCGGCGGCGAGCGCCAGCTTTTTCTGCATCCCATGCGAATAGTCCGCAATCATCGTCTTCGGACGATCCGCAAGCTGCATGAATTCGAGGAGCTCTTCGCTGCGCTGCCTTGTTGTCGCTTTGTCGAGGCCATACATTCTGCCCACGAACGTCAGATATTCCGCGCCGCTCAATCGCTCGAAGAGTCCCATTCCTTCGGGCACGACGCCGATCTGCCGTTTCACTTCGACTGGATTCTGTGCAAAGTCGATTCCCAGCAATTGCATTTTTCCCGAGGTGGGATTCAGCAGGCCGGTAAGCATTTTGATCGTGGTGGATTTGCCCGCGCCGTTCGGCCCGAGAAAGCCGAAGAATTGCCCGGAGGCCACGCGCAGATCCACGTTGTCCACTGCGGTCAATTCACCGAATTTTCGTGTGAGGTGCTCCGTGACGATGGCGTCGTCCAGCATGGCGTCTCCGAAAAAGCGCAATGCAGAAAACTCTAGCATGACTCGTGCTCGCCAAAGCTGTCTCGCTATTTCGATACGGAAAGAGGGAACGAAGATTTCAGGAGCTTTTTGGCGCGGAGGTCGCTCCGCTCAATTGCGCTTCGCGAGCAGGCAGTGCCGCCAGCACTGCGGGCAATTCCACGCGAAATACGGCGCCGCCTTCCTGCCGGTTGTAGCAGAGAATTCTTCCGCCGTGCTCTTGAACGATGCCGAAACAGATGCTCAAACCGAGACCCGTTCCTTTGCCGACAGGTTTCGTGGTGTAAAAGGGATCAAACACGCGGTGCGGTTCTTTGATGCCCGGTCCGTTGTCGGAAAAAAGGACTACCACAAACGCGCGATCGCGCAGCGTTTTGATGGTGAGCGTGCCGCCTCCGTTCGCTGTTTCCATCGCGTCAATCGCGTTGTTGATGATGTTGAAGAAAACCTGCATAAGCTGATTTCCGTCGCCGCGCACTCCCGGCAAAACGGATTCGAGCTGCAATTCCACTTTCGTAGTCCCCGCACGCAAGTCGAGAGCGCGCAACTGCACTGCGTTGCTGACGACCGTGTTCAGATCGAGCAGCGTGCGCTCCGCGGGCACCTGTCGCGCGAAGCTGAGCAAATTACCGACAAGCGTTTTAGTCCGGCGCGCCTGGTCGCGAATCTTCGCCGCGATCCCTCTGTTTTTCTCCGGAACCGATTCGTCATCCGCGAGCAAATCGGAATAACCGAGAATGGCCGTCAAGGGATTGTTGATTTCATGCGCCGCGCCGGCGGCAAGCTGGCCGAGCGAAATCAGTTTTTCGGATTGCACGAGCTGCGCCTGCAGGCGTTGCAAATTTTCAATGGATTGTTCGGATTGCTCGAGCAGGCGCAAGCGCTCTTTGTCAGCCAAGTGCTGGCGCAGGAATACCAGAAAACCAATGGGGACGGCGGCGACGACCGTTGCCAGAACGCGAAAATCGCGCACTTCGTGAGGATCTTGCGAAAACTTCATCGTATAGATAGCAAAGACAGGCAAGGAAATCACCGCGGCCATTGCAACGCGCGTCGCCCATGTTGTTTCACTTCGTCCTTTTTCGTCGTCCGAGTCGTTGTTGTCGTTGGGCGCATCCAGCGCTTTCTCATTCTTGCTGGCAATCAATCCTGCCGTGCCGAACCAAAGAAAGGAGCCAACCAAAGGCAAATCGTAAAGGCTCCCCGTTTTGTATTGATGCAGGCTGATTCCCACGTTGATTACAAGGGCGGAGAGCATGTACATCACCGCGCCGCCAAACAGGTTGGCGTACACGAAGCGCCACGCGCGCCCGGCCCTGAGCCAAAGCACGCCTAGTCCCACAACCACAATCATGTTCTGAATGTCTGCCAGCACGTCGTAAGCGAAGTTGTACTGCGGGAGATTCGGGGACGCATAGATCCAGGGCAGCACGGCGTAGGCGTAAAGAAAAATCCACCAGGTGAGAAGGAGAACGAAATCAAGATAACCAAAGCGCATGCGCAATTCGCCGCGCTTCAGATGCGGCCGCAAAGCGAGCGCGGCCATCATGGGAACTCCCCGGAGAAAGAACGTCATATCTCCGGCATAGAGGTCGCCGGGCGCCTTGTGGGTGCGCATTTCCGCATAGGTCCATTGGAACTGGCCAATCATCCAGAGCGTGCAGCCCATTGCGAGCAGCATCCAGAAGACGTTGCGGCGCCAATGTGGCGTGCCGGCGTTCATCAAAAGCCCGGCATTCGCGATCAGCGGGACCAGGCATTGCATAATGTCCGCGAACGCCACGCGCGACTGTTCGTTGTGAAAGAGCAGCGGCCCGGCGGCATATAGCCCCAGGACGCCAATCCAAATGACGGCAATCCAAACGATTGTGCGAGAAGCTAGCATGAGGCGCTAACATTTCATTTTAAGGGCTGGAGGCTCGGGTAGGCGGTAGCCCTGAGCTTGCCATAGCGTAAGCATTAACGAAAGAAAACTTGCGGATGATGCGCGACGAACAGCGAAAAGCAAACGAAAGAGAAAAAGCATGATTGCGCGGCACTGGCGAGGTCGGACGAAACCGGAGAATGCAGATGCGTGTGGAGCACTTCTCAAGAGCAAAGTGCTGCCCGGATTGAAACGTATTGATATTGGGGCGGCTACGTTTTTCGGCGCAGCGCAAATGGCGAAGAGGAATTTGTAGTGGTGAACTTTTTCGATTCGATGGCGGCCGTGGAAAAGTTTATCGAGGTCTTCAGTCGACTACCCTTTTCCACGACAGAACCATCGTGTTCACCTGTTGTGGCCGCATTTGCCTGGGTCGCAGGAAAATCAATTTCAGCACGGTCTTCGCCGGGCAAGCCGCGGGCGTCAAAGAAGTGCACGACGACATCTGGCTGGTCAGCTTTATGGATTATGATTTGGGATACTTCGATCTGGAGACGCGGGTGCTCGAACCACTCGC
>JAFDVY010000202.1 GCA_018268785.1 Acidobacteriota bacterium
GTAACTAATAACTAGCCTAATGACTTCTTCACTTCAATCGCGCGCCAATTTCGACGTCTTCATCGGGAAAACCGGCGAGAACCGGACGGCCTTCTGGGCCGACCGAAGCGGCGACAATCATTCCGTTCGATTCCACGCCGCGGAGTTTTCGCGGCGCGAGATTTACCACGACGGCGACTTTGCGTCCGATCAGTTTTTCCGGATCGTAGAACTGCGCGATGCCGGCGCAAATCTGGCGAATTTCCGTGCCGATATCTACCGTGAGTTTCAGCAATTTATCCGCGCCAACAATGCGTTCGGCGGTTTTGATTTGGCCGACGCGCATTTCGACTTTTGCGAAATCTTCGATGCCGATTTTTTCCGGCGCGGGTGCTGCTGCCGCGCCACCGGAAGTAGCAGCGGGAGCAGGCGTCACCGCCGGTACCGGGGGTTTTGTCGGATTCAGTTCTTCATTTGCCATCGCTTCGATCCTCTCAATCGCTTCTTGTTTGTCTACTCGCGGAAAAAGTGTCTGCGCTTTTCCAAGCTGCACGCCGCTGATCAATTGGCCCCAGCGCAATCCATCCAATTCGACTGCCGACACTCTTCCCGGCTGTCCGAACAGCGTCCATACTTTCGCCGTGCTGTCCGGCAACACCGGATGAGCAAGAACGGTCACCACGCGGAGCAATTCCGCGGTCGTCCAGAGAATTGCGGCTTTGCGCTGCACATCGGCCTCGGAATCGCCGAGCGCCCAGGGCTGTTCAGACGTCAGATATTTATCCGCGGCAGCAATCGCGGCCCAGATTGCTTCAAGCGAACGGGCGAATTCAAAACTCTCGAAGCGATCCAGGGCTTCACCAATCGCTTCACTGGCGGCTTTCGCAACGGCATCGTCTTGCGGCAGACGCGGCCCGGGCATCGGAATCTTTCCCCCGAAATTCTTCTCGATCATCGCCGCGGTGCGGCTGGCGAGATTGCCGAGTCCGTTTGCGAGATCGCTGTTGTAGCGCGTGACCAGCGCGTCGTAGGAAAAATTGCCATCCTGGCCAAAGACAACTTCACGCATCAAGAAGTAGCGCATCGCGTCCATGCCAAGCATGTTCGCAATGGGACGCGGCAACACGACGTTTCCTTTGGACTTGCTCATTTTGCTGGCGTCCATCAGGAACCAACCGTGCGCCCAAACTTGTTTTGGCAAGGGCAACATCGCCGCCATCAAAAACGCGGGCCAATAAACGGTGTGAAACCGAATGATATCTTTTCCGACGAGATGCAAATCCGCGGGCCAGAAGCCGCGCTTTTCGTAATCGGGGCCGCCAACCGCGCTCAGATACGCGGTCAACGCGTCAAACCAGACGTAAAAAACGTGCGGCTCTTCGCCGGGAACGGGAATGCCCCAGCGAACCGTGGTACGCGTGATGCTCAAATCCTTCAAACCGCCTTCGACGAAGCTGATGATTTCGTTTTTTCGCGTTTCCGGCTGAATAAAATTCGGATTCTTTTTGTAAAAATCGAGCAGCGGTTTTTGGAACGCGGACAATTTGAAATAGTAATTTTCCTCGGTGACCGTTTCGAGCGGGCGCCCGCAATCCGGGCAGTTGTCGCCGGGTTTCGCTTCGGTGACAAACGCGTTGTCGTAAATACAGTATTGGCCGGTGTAATTCCCTTTGTAGACGTAACCGTTTTCCTTGCAGAGCTTGAAAAGCCACTGCACGGTGCGCACATGGCGAATATCGGTAGTGCGAATGAATTCGTCGGCGGGAATTCCAAGTTCGTCCCAGAGCGCTTTCCACGCAAAAGCCATTTTTGCAACGTATTCCGACTCAGGAACGCCGGCTTTTTGCGCGGCGCGTTCCACGTTCACGCCGTGTTCGTCCGTGCCCGTTGTCATCACCACTTCGTATCCGCGCATCCGTTTGTAGCGGCGAATCGCGTCCGCGACGACGGTCGTGTACGTGTGACCGATGTGCGGCAAGCCGTTCGTGTAGTAGATCGGCGTGGTCAAATAAAACTTTGGCTTTTCGTTGGGCATGAGAAAGTCGTCAGTTATAAGTTATCAGTTTTAAGTAAAAACATGGAATGCAAAGGAGCGGTCCACGAGTCCCGTTGCGCAATACCAGAACGGCCGGCTTCAGAAAGCCGCCCCTACAACAGCAAATCCTCATAACTTGTCGAAATTGCGTTTTGCTTCGTCCATTACCTGGTGCAGCGGAACATGTTTTTCTTCTGCGAGCTTTTTGCAATCTTCAAATTCGGGCGAAGCGTGGCGGATGTGGCCGTTGACTCGCGAAATTTTTACATTGACGGCGCCATATTGCGTTTGAACTCGGACCAGTTCGCGCGGAAGAACGCGTCGCTGCGCGGGATAGGTTCTTGCGCCAAACGTTGTCGTCTCGGTGAAAATCAAATCCATGAGCGATGCCGTATTTTGCGGCTTGCAAAGAAGCGTCAGCAGAATTCCCGGGCGGTTCTTTTTCATTTGAACGGGCGTTGTGTAAACATCGAGCGCGCCGGCGGCGAGCGCTTTTTCCTGGAAGTAGCCGTAGATCTGCGGATTCATGTCGTCGAGATTGGCTTCAATGACGGCTATTTCTTCGTCAAATCCTGCAACGGTTTTTTCGGTAGCATCGCCAATCATGATGCGGACCACGTTTGGCTGGCCTTCGAGGTCGGCGGTGCCAGCGCCGTAGCCGATTGCGGAGACGCTCATTGGCGGCTGCGGCCCGAACGAATTGCAGAGTGTTGCAACGATTGCTGCGCCGGTTGGCGTGACGAGTTCTTTTTGTACCCCGTTCGAGTAAGTCGGTTTGCCCTGCAGCAATTTCGCAGTGGCTGGAGCGGGAACAGGCAAAACGCCGTGCGCCATTTTTGCAGTGCCTCCGCCGACGTTCAGCGGGGAGCAGGCGAATTGCTCGATGCCGAGCGCTTCAAAGCCAATGCAGGCGCCGACGATGTCCACAATGGCGTCCACAGCGCCGACTTCGTGAAAATGGATTTTCTCGATGGGCACATCGTGGACGGTAGCTTCGGCTTCGCCGAGTTTGCGAAAGATCGCGGAGGCCTGTTCGCGCACACGCGTCGAGAGCTCGGACTTTTGCAGAATTTCGAGAATAGCGCTGAGCGAACGATGCTTGCTTTGGTCTTCCGTTTTGACTTTCACGTAAGTGGAAGACATGCCGTTCTTCCAAACTTTTTCGGAAGAAATTTGCCAACCGGGGACTTCGAGGCCAAGCAATTGCTCGCGCAGGTGTTCGAGCGGGACTCCAGCGTCCACCAATGCGCCGAGGGTCATATCGCCGCTGATTCCGCTAAAGCAATCAAAATAAGCAAGTTTCATGCTGTGTTCCGAACAATTGATGGTATCGGCGGGAGGAATGTGTGTCAAACCATACGGAATAAACTTCGGAGCGTAGTTCGTAAGGTTTTGGTGGTGGGTGAGGGTGCTGCCCCCTCCCGGCACGCTGATCTGGCGTTTACCGAGGTTTATAAGACCCCGCCGCACGGCTGGTGCTACCCACCGTTTTGCAGAGTCGTATTAAGGGTTCGAGTTTCATGGTCGTTTTCATGGTATCGGCGCGAAGAAAGAGTGTCAAACGCACAGGGAGACGCACACGTTTCGCGTCGGCTTTATCGTCGAATCGTGGCACTCAAAAATTGGTTCTGAGCGCAACGGTTGACGGGGCCGGTTCACTACTAAACGAGCTCCAGGTCCGTTCGAACACGTGTAGTTAGCGGAGCCGGCCAGGGGCTGGATTGTGGCGGGACAAGTTGCTGACAAACGCTTTGCGCGCCGCTATCCACAAGATCGAGGCTTCCGGATGCGCAGTATTGGTGTCTGAAAAATCCGGCGGCGAAGGAGCAACGAAGATGATGATCATCCTTGGACATATCGGATCGGATGCGGGTTATTGGTACATCGGGGCGGACGGCAAGCTTCACCACGTGCCCGGATGGAATCCAGAAGCGATGCTGCAATTTGACGCGGCCATCAGCGTGATGAAAAGCGCGACGCAATTGAAGACGCCGGGACTCGCAGAAGCGGTCGTGAAGAGCGTACTTCCCTTTGCGCAAAAAGAACTGAATACCTTTTTCAAGGGCGCCGGAGAAGGCGGAGTGTTCGTAGCGGGCGCTTAAACCAATGCTTACGCCGGAATGGGAGAAACAGTTCTCACCGGAAGAAATAGCAAAGTTGAAGAGGTACGTTTCCTGGTTCCATGAACTCGACGCATGGACCGAGTATTGGGACATCTACCATCCAGAGAGCCGGGGCCACTTCTACTTTGGAGATGGCGACAAGGAGCCGGGACTGCTTAGGCGGTTTTTGCCGAGAGATCTACGTCCGGCTCCTTTCGTCGCATGGACCCGCATGGCCCTGAGCCACGAGGCAGGAGCCGCGGAGGAGTTTGTCTGCGAAGTGCGGACGCCGGAAGTGGCTTCCGCCGTGATGGAAGTGGATGGGTTGCTGGCGGAACTCTTCGCAAAACATTTTGGAGATGCGCGTGAGAAAAGCGTTGCGTCGGATTATCTCGGCGCGATGTATCTTTTCGCCACGAATTCGCTGCCGCCGGCGATTGAACGGGACGCACGGATTCCCGCGGACGATCCAAGAAAATCAACAGCCGGTCACCACACGTTGCAGGGCGACATCATGTGGTTCGCCTGGTCGCTACACACGGAAGCAGCGCATGCCATTGCTGGACGCAACGAGCAGCACAGCAGGCGTGCGCTTTTTATGGCGGGCGTGGCAACGGGATGTCCCGCGGATTTTGCGGTGCATGGACACCGATATACGCGACAGGAATATGTCTCGCAGGAGAATCTTGGAGATTATTTGCATGAACTGGGAATGATGTGGGCCGGAGACTTTGAGGCTGCGGCGGCGGAAGTTCACGCACTTTACCGGATTCGAGAGTGGCGCGGGGAAGAGTAGAGCGGTTGTGGCAGAAAATTGGAGTTAGGCACTTCGATGATAGCTTTGTGCGAAGGCTTACATCGAAGATGCCGCCCTAAAGGGACGGCTCT
>JAFDVY010000203.1 GCA_018268785.1 Acidobacteriota bacterium
TTCGGCGTTCGAGAGAAGCGAATATTCCTCGGCGGTTGCCGTGGCCGCGAGAATCGGTTTGGCCCAAGGCAGGGCCGCGACGGAAGCCCAAGTGTCTTCGAGGAACGCGGCCGCGAGTTCCGCTGCTCCCTTCTCGCCGAGAAGGGGGATCAACCGTGTTTTGACTTTCCCGGGAACGGGAGGCTTCGCGAAGACGCAGATGGTGGCGCAGCGTTTCACGCTATCTCCGGTACTTGAAGTATTTATCCAGGACGCGGCGCATCCAGGGTTTGAGCCGGGAACGGTATTGCAGGTCGGCGGCTCGCTTGATGGCTTCGGCCTGGGTAGGGTAAGGATGAATGACGCCGCTCAAGTCGCCGACGCTTAGGTTCTGCCGTATGGCAAGCACTGCTTCGCCGATACTTTCGCCGGCGTGGGAACCCACGATGGTCGCACCGAGGAGTTTTCCGTTCTTTCCATTCATGTACAGGCGGACATAGCCTTCGGTTTCGCCGTCAAGGATAGCGCGGTCCGTATCGGCGAATTCCTTCGTAAACGTAATGACTTCGTCGCCGCGCTTCGCCGCCTCTTTTTCGGTGATGCCGACGTGGGCGACTTCGGGGTCGGTATACGTCGCCCAGGGAACAACCAAATCGCTCGCGTGTTTTCTGCCAAAAAAGAGGGCGTTTTGTATCGCGACGCGGGCCATCGCTTCCGCCGCGTGCGTGAATTTGTAGGGAGAGCAAACGTCGCCAGCAGCATAAATGTCGCGATTGGTGGTGCAGAGCCGGTCGTCGACGACAACGCCGCCGGCGCCGGCTTTGACACCTGCCGCTTCCAATTGCAAGCCTTCGAGGTTGGGCTTGCGGCCGACGGCGACCAGGATCTCGTCCGCGACAATCTGTTCGACTTTGCCAGCGCGCTCGAAAACGACGCCGCGCTTTCCGTCCGCGCGCTCCGCGCGAAGCGCTTTTGAACCGAAGAGCGTGCGGATTCCTTCGCGTTCGAAGCGCCGCTGCACAATCTTCGCAGCGTCGGCGTCGTCGATTGGGAGAAGCCGTGGCGCGACGTCAGCCAGGACAACTTCACTTCCGAGACGGCGAAAGGTTTGCGCCAGTTCGCAACCGATGGGCCCGGCGCCGATGACGAGTAATGTTTTCGGAAGCTGCTCCAGAGAAAAGACCGTTTCATTGGTCAGATAACCTGCTTCCGCGAAGCCGGGCAGGTCGAGCGCCGCCGCTCTAGCCCCGGTTGCGATGATGGCTTTTGCGAATGAAAGTCTTTGCCCAGCGACTTCGATCTCGTGTTTTCCGGTAAACCGCGCGTCGCCGAGATAGACATCCGCGCCGAGCTTGGTGAAGCGCTCAGCGGAATCGTTCGCGGAAATCTGCGCGCGCAAGCGGCGCATGCGTTCCATGACGCGTGGAAAATCGGCGGCTCCGCCGCCCTGCGCGCTGATTCCGAAATCCGACGCTTCGCGAAGCGCGAAAGCCGCGCGCGCGGAGCGAATCACCGCTTTTGAAGGCACGCAGCCGTAGTTGGTGCAGTCGCCTCCCAGCAAGTGCCTTTCGATGAGGGCGACCTTGGCTCCGAGGGCTGCGCCACCTGCGGAAGAAACGAGGCCGGCGGTTCCAGCACCGAGGACCACGAGGTTGTAGCGCCCATCCGGTGTGGGATTTTTCCAATTTGCCGGATGAAGATTCCGCAGCAGTTCACGATTGTGGGCGTCGTCGGGAGTTACGATCGGGAGGCCTGCCGAATTCATCCCGCGTCTCCTGGGAGAGACTCCGTTGGCGGGTCCAAGTGGCTGCGGAGGGCTTGCTTCGCAATACGCGTGAAAACGAAGACGAGCACGCCGGAAAGCACGAGTCCGCCCCAGAACAGCAGCTGCTGCCAGTGGCTGCCGGAAGGCGATTTCCCCTGAACCAGATCGGAAATGCTTTTGAGCGAAGTTCCGATGTACACGTAGAGCGTGGTTGCCGGCAGCATACCGATCCAGGAAGCCAGAACGTAATCGCGCAAGCGGACGCGGGTTAGCCCAAGAGCGTAATTGAGGATGGCGAATGGCAGGAACACGGGTTGCAGACGCATCAGCAGGACTAACTTAAATCCATTTTCCCCAATGGCTCGGTCGATACTGCTGAACCGCGGATAGCGGTCAACGCGTTTGCGCGTCCACTCCCGGCCGAACGACCGTGCGATCAGAAAGGCGAGCGTGGCTCCCGAGACGCTGGCGAGCGAGACGAGCAGCGTTCCCCAAAGTACGCCAAAGAGCAGACCGCTGCCCAGCGTAAGGGCCGTGCCGGGAACGAACAGAATCGTGCCGAGAACATAGACGAAAAAATAAAGCAGGGCCCCGATGAATCCGAGAGTTCGAACCCATTCGAGGAAGGAGTTCAGCCAGAGGCTGAGCGGAAAGAACCTCGCCGCAAGGAATACGGCTGCGAGCAGCAGGATAAAGATAGCGAGCTTCGTTCTGGTTTTCATGGTTGAAGGTGAATGGCTCGAAGTCCGCAATAGACGACAATTCCGAGCAGGGCGGCGACGGGCAAGGTGACGAGCCAGGCGAGGAGCATTTCGCGCACAGTCCTCCAGTTGACTTGCGCGCGCTCCTGAAGTCCGATGCCCAGGATCGATCCGGAAGAGACGTGTGTGGTGGACATGGGGAGGCCGAGCGCCGCGCCCGGCAACACCAACATGGCGGTTACTGCGTTTGCGAGAAAGCCTTCCCAATGGCCCATCGGGGTGATTTTCTCCGCGAGCACTCGCGTGACGCGCCGGCCAGCCAGCCAGCTACCCGCGACCATGCCCAGAGTGACGAGAACAAAAGCACTCGTGCGAATCTGAGAGTGTCCGCGAAGCAAAGCGGCCGCGAGTACGATCGCGACCATTTTGGGCGCATCATTCATTCCGCGCGCGAAGCTGGTGGTGCCGCTCGTAAGCCAGTGCAGATGGTGAGGGCCAATTCCGAGAAACGTCGTGCGGTCCGCCGCGCATTCTTGTTGTGCTGCTACTTTTACGCCGAGCGAGGGGACAGCCAGCGTTGCCGACGCCGTCCCGTCCATGGCAACACTCGCCGCGACAGGCGTGAACTCCAAGGTTGCGCAGGCACAGTCGGCGTCCGGGAAATAGCGGCGTTGGACGAGGCGCAAGAGCTGGATTGCAACGGACGTGAGAACGAGTGCGAGCACAGGACTCAGCAGAAGCGGCAGTGCGATTTTGCCAACGAGAGCAGACCACCGGATTCCGTTAACGCCATAGGCGAGGACCGCGACGCCGACAACGGAACCGACGATCGCATGGGTTGTCGAGACCGGCATCCCGGTTCGCGTGGCAAGCGCCACGAAGGCGGAGGCTCCGACGATAGTGGCTAGAGCAGCGGAGAAGGCAGGTGTTGTTGCTTCGGAAAGGAGCCCTTTTCCAAATGTCTGGATCATGGCGGTGGCGAGCAACGCGCCGGAGATTCCGCCGAGGCCGGTGCAAAACGTTCCCCAGAGGATCGCACGCCGGTAGTTAGTCACACCGCTGCCAACCAGTGTAGCGATGCCCTTGGACACATCGTTGGCGCCGTTGCAATACGCGACGAAGAATCCGGCGAGCACGACAGCAAGTAGTTCGATGTTCACTCGAGCGAACCTCCGCAGCTCGATCCTGCGCCGGCCGTGCACCCGAAGCAGTGGCTGCGGGTGGCGATCCGGCTTCCGGCGAGGCCGCTGAAGGATTCGAGGTCCCAAAGGGTCAGAGATTCGGCGTTTTTTCCGTCCATCTCGATGCCGAGCATCTGGTTGAAGTCGCAATCGTAGAGTTGGCCGTCCCAGCCGACACTCACGAGAGAACGGCACATCAGCTGCGATACGGTGGAGGGATTGAAGTGATTGACGAGCAGGCTCATGTACGACTTCAGCATCCGGTTCTGGGCAAGGTACGTCGCGAACCGCTTGATGGGCATGTTCGTCAGGGTAAAGAGGTGGTGGAAGTGAATGCCAAAATGTTCGAGGAGCTGTTGCTTGTAATCCGCTTCGAGTTTCTCTTGAGGTGGCGGCAGCGAAGCGCCCAGAGGGTTATAGACAAGATTCAGGGTTAGCGGTGAATCAGGAATCCCATAACCCAATCGGTTCAAGAGCTGAAGCGCGCGGATGCTCTTTTCGAAAACCCCACGCCCCCGCTGCTGGTCGACATTCGATTCGGTGTAACAGGGAAGACTCGCGATGATTTCCACCTGGTTCTCTCTTAGGAATTCGGCGAGATGCTCCTTTCCCGGTTCGAAGAGCACGGTCAGGTTGCAGCGGTCGATGACGTGCTTGCCAAGCGAGCGCGACTCACGAACCATCCATTCAAAGTTGGGATTGAGCTCAGGCGCTCCGCCCGTGATATCGATCGCGGATACGGACGGACTTTTCGCAAGCATCTCGACGACTCGCAGCGCGACCTCCGGGGACATGATCTCGGTGCGTTTCGGACCCGCTTCGACGTGACAGTGATGGCAGGCCTGATTGCAAAACTTCCCGACATTGATCTGGAGGGTCTTGGTCTCTCCCCTGGTCAGAAAGGTGCAGCCGTTTTCGCGCAGCACCTGATCGAAATCGGGGGTGAATCGTTGCGCGCTGTGAAGGATGGGAAATGCAGTTTTTGGAAGCGCCATCAGCAGCAACTCCCGTGACCATTGCCGGGAACACACGCGGAGGGCGATGCTTCGGTGGTCGCATGGTAGCCCGGCCCCTTGGTTTCTTTCGGGTCACGGCGGAGATAGCCGTGACTGCAAGGAAAGGGCCGTGCCTCCTCGGGCGGAACGGCAATTCTCGGGGGCACCAATTCAAAGTGTGATTTGTAAGGCTC
>JAFDVY010000204.1 GCA_018268785.1 Acidobacteriota bacterium
GGGGCGCGTCGGCGGCCACACGGAAGCGCGTTCATTGCAAGCAGCGGCCCAAGAACGTTGCGTCCCTGTCTGGTGCGGCGGAATGCTGGAGTCTGGAATCGGCCGCGCCCACAACATTGCGATGTCGACTCTGCCCGGGTTCACACTTCCCGGCGACGTCTCTGCGAGTAGCCGCTACTGGGACGAGGACATCATTGAACCTGAAGTCGAAGTGACCAAGGAAGGCACAATTCGAGTGCCAACGGCGCCCGGCATTGGCTACCGAGTGCGGCAAGCTCGTGTTGAAGAGCTCACGGTTAGATCTCAGAGCTTTTCGAAAAGCAGTCGAGCTTCGGTTTGACAGCTTAATTCTTTCGAGGGCAGGTGATTCTTGAAACGCAGATTCGTAACTGTGTTGTTATTTGGTTTGGCAATCTTTCTTGCGCTTTGCAGCTCGCGGCCTTCCCGTGCGCAGGATTCCTCCGCGCCAGAATCGTTTGACGTTCTTATCAAAAATGGAAAGATTTTCGATGGCACGGGAAATCCCTGGTATTCAGCTGACATTGGAATTCGCGGCGATCGCATCGTCGCGATCGGGAGGCTGTCTAACGCATCGGCCAAAAGGACCATCGATGCAGCGGGAAAAGCAGTCTCTCCCGGTTTTATAGATACCCTCGGTCAATCTGAATTGGCACTGCTCATAGACAACCGCGCTCTTAGCAAGCTGTCACAGGGAATTACGACGGAGATTACCGGAGAAGGCGGCTCCATCGCTCCGCAAAACGATAAAACGATCCTTCCCATGAAAGCGGCACTCGAACAGTACAAATTCAAGGTGGACTGGACAACGCTCGATGGCTATTTTCGCCGCCTGGAAAAACAAGGTACTCCCCTCAATATAGGCACTTACGTCGGCGCGGCTCAGGTCCGCGAGGCAGTTATAGGCGATGACAATCGCCCGCCAACTCCAGCGGAACTCGAGCAGATGAAAGCCCTGGTTGAACAAGCCATGAAAGATGGCGCTTTCGGAATCTCGACCGCCCTCATCTACCCACCGGGCCACTATGCCAAAACGGAAGAACTCATCGAATTGGCAAAGGTCTCCGCCAAGTACGGCGGACTCTACGCTTCTCACATGCGTAGCGAAGGCGCGTCGGAAATGGCCGCCATTGACGAAGCCATCCGTATCGGCCGGGAAGCTGGCCTGCCGGTGGAAATCTTTCACCTCAAGGTAAGCGGTAAACCGCGCTGGGGCTCCATGGTGAAAGTAGTGGAAAAGATTCAGGCTGCGCGCGACTCCGGCCTGGACATTCGCGCTAATCAATATCCTTATGTAGCGGGCGGAACGGCGCTCGCCGCGTCGCTGCCCCCGTGGGTTGCGGACGGTGGAGGTGCAAAGCTTCTCGAGCGCCTTCATGATCCAAGCGTGCGCGCCCGCATAAAACAGGAAATGGCTTCCGATCACCCCGATTGGGAGAATCTTTACCATGACTGCGGTGGAGGGGCAGGAATCTTGCTTGCCGGCGTGCTCAATCCGGAGTTGAAAAAGTACAACGGCAAGACTGTCGCGGAAATGGCAAAGGCTGAAAACAAAGATGAGCTCGACGCGCTTTTTGATTTCATAATCAAGGACAGCGGACAAACCGGCGCGCTCTATTTCATAGCGAGCGAGGAAGACCTGGTCTATGGCCTGAAACAGCCTTGGACTGCCATCGGGTTGGACGCAAGCGAATCGCCCCTCGATGGCCCGCTGTATGAACCACAAAGCCATCCGCGCGCGTTTGGCTCAATGCCGCGTTTTCTCGGCCGTTATGTGCGGGACCAAAAGCTCATGCCCTTGACGGAGGCAATACGCAAGATCACATCCATGCCAGCGCAGCGGCAACACCTGATCGGCCGCGGGCAACTTCAAGTCGGCTATTTTGCGGACATTACCATCTTCGATCCCACCACTATTATTGACCGGGCCACCTACACCGAATCGACAAAACTCTCAGAAGGAATTGAGACTGTCCTGGTAAATGGCCAGGTGGAATTTGAGCATGGCGCTCTGACTGGCGTAAACGCAGGACGCGCCCTCCGCGGCCCCGGCTGGGTAAATTAGCCTGCGGAGAAACAGTTGCGCAGCCGGGGCCACTTGACGCGTGGCTCTTGCGGTTCCATTCATGAGTCTCGAGCGGTTTGGCTCGCACTCTTCACCACAGTAGCTTCACTCCAAACTGAATCTGGCGTGAAGTGGTCGTCGTGGACGTGATGACTCCGGCGGTTGGCGATGGCCCACCTGTAGCCGCCGCGTACACAACCGGATTTGGCGCGTTGAAATTCGTGCGGTTGAACAAATTGAAAATCTCCGTGCGAAATTGCAGCTTCACCTTTTCCTTGAATGAAAATATTTTTGTAAGCGAAAGGTCCGTTTCGACCAGTCCAGGAGCTCGCAAGATATTTCGACCAACATTTCCATAGGTTCCCGGCAACGGCTGAAGGAAGGCGTTCGGATTGAAATACTGATTTGGTCCGCCCTGAATCACTGCGCCCGCAAAACTGCGGTTCCAAGATGGGCGGACGGGATTGCGCGTGTCTCCATCATTCGACGGGTTGTAGGACAGTTGCGGGGTAAACGGCAAACCCGACTGCAGAGTCTGAATTCCGCTCACTCGCCAGTTTCCCAACAAACGCTTCGCCCAAGTGGCGCCTTGTGAACCATCGCTGCGGCCAAATGGAAGAGCGTAGGTCGCTTGAATCACAGCGGCGTGCTGCACGTCGAAGGAAGCCCGGCCATAGTCGGTTTTCGGCCGCAAGGGATTGGCAACAAATGCCGGCGAGTTTGTCGCGACGCTGGTGTTCATGTTGTCGCCATCGTCGAGCGATCTGGAAAACGTGTATACGCCGCGAAATTGCAGACCACGCGCGAACCGGCGATTCACGTCCACTTCCAGTCCGTGATACGAACTGACTCCCTGCGAAAACCAGTGCGTCGTGTTCCAGACATTGTTATTGGAAAGCGGCGCGCCAGATGAGTAGTAATACGCTTCTGCGGGATATCCCGAGGGGCAGGGTGACGCGGGGCAGATTGCCGGCGCCGGCAAGTTCACATCGACGGAGAGCAACTCGTGATAACCGCGGGATCCGATGTAGCCAATCCCCAGCGAAGTATTCGCCGAAATTTCCTGCTCGACCTTCAGACTCCACGATTCCACCGTTGGCGTCTTCAGGTCGGGCTGCACGCCGCTGGGAATAACTTTCGCGCCCGAATACGCGGCACCGGGAACGATGCTGGAGAAAGGCAGATTCTTCACCGCGAACACAGTGTTGAAAGGACCGTTCTGATCCAAACGATAGCTCAAATTGTCGAGCAGCGCGTGATACGTGCCGAAGCCCGCCCTGATTACCGTTTTCTTCGAAGCAAACGGCGACCATGCGGTGCCAATGCGTGGCGCCGGCAGGAATTTTGCATTGTTGATGGTAAAGGCGGAGCTGCCAACTGCTGGGTGCGTTTCAATCACGCCATTTGGCGCGAACAAATAATTCGACGCGCGCCCATGCGCTTCGTTCCATCCATTCGTGGATTCTCCGCGAAATCCGACGCGAAGTTCCCACGATGGAGTCACCTTGATAACGTCTTCCGCATAAAAAGCGCCTTCGATCGACCGCCAGGACAGCGGAGTCTGCGCGGGCGCGTACGTATAGGTGCTCACAGTTCCTTGCAGGAATGTCTGCAGGTTCGTGAACGAAACCTGGCCATACTGATCCTGGATTAGGCTGTCGTTGGATTGCACTTGCTGCAGCCACCCGCCGAAGAGAAACAAGTGTTTGCCTCGACTGAAGGTAACCTGGTCCGACTCGGTATAAAGATTGCGCACCGCGCGGAGATTGCTCCCCGCGTTTGTCCCGCCATTGGTGATTTGCGAAGCGCCATTGAGCGTGGTGCCTCCGCCGACGACGATGGCCCCGACCGGTTGTCCGTTATTGATCCAGGCCGGCAAATTCACGGTAGTGCCGCTATTGAAATAGAAAGCGCCGCGAGAAAAACCAAACGTCAATTTGTTCAGCAGGCTTGGCGAAACGATGTGCGTTTCACTGAGGCTAACGACCTGCTCCTTCAAGAAAATATCTACAAGGGTGAATGGGTTGCTCGTCGGCGAGTGTGCTTCGCTGTCGTCGGCGGTGAAAACACCTGTCAGCGAGTCTTTTGCTGTGAACGTGTGATCCAGCCTCGCGGTACCAAAGTCTTCGCGAATCCGTTGATTTGGATTGCTGAAAGCTTTCGCGATTCCACTGGGAGCTCCCGTAGAAGTCAGGATTTCCGCTCCATTGGCGACAGGCCAAAGCTCGAGCAGGGGCTGGATGCTTGGCGCGGCCTTCGCGCGCGATGCGTCGTCCGGCACGAGCGAGAGATCGCTCAGTCCCAGACTCTGCCGGAATCCTTCATAGTTCGCGAACACGAAACTCTTGTCCTTGCGGAGCGGACCGCCAAATGAGCCGCCAAACACATTGCGGCGAAATCCGGGAATGTCGCCGTGGTCGAAGAAATTGCGCGCGTCGAGCGCACTGTTGCGCAGGAATTCGTAGGCGCTTCCGTGAAACTGGTTAGTGCCCGAGGCGGTGGCGATGTTCACCTGTGCGCCTGGACGCTTGCCATATTCCGCTCCATAGGTATCTTTCACGACGGAGAATTCACGAACCGCATCCACGCCGAGAAGCTGGCCGCTCACTCCACCAGGCGTATTGTTGATTTCCGACGCACTGGTAAATTCCACGCCATTTAAGAGATAGAGGTTTTCTTGCGGCCGCCGCCCAGAAGCTGAAAACATGTTGCCAACCACTGAATTTGA
>JAFDVY010000205.1 GCA_018268785.1 Acidobacteriota bacterium
AATTTCGACCTACATTGACCTTGACGCTCGGCCTTCGTTACAGCTTGGAGCGTCCCATCTACGAAACTCAGGGCTTTCAGGTATCTCCCGGCGTTCAAGACAACAGCGGGAATTGTACATTCAGTTCTCTGACCGACTATTTCAACAACAGGCTGGCATCGGCCGCCCAAGGAACAAACTACACGGCACCGATTTGTATTGTGCGCTCTGGCCCGGCTAACAATGGCAAAGCCATGTACAACTGGGACAAGAATAACTTCCAGCCTCGCGTCGCAATCGCGTGGTCGCCAAGCTTTTCTAAAGGACTCTTCCACTCGATCTTCGGTGATTCTGGCAAGTCTGTGATTCGGGCCGGTTTTTCCTTGACCAATGACTACTATGGCCAGGCTCTGGCTGTGGACTTCGATCTCAACAATACGCTTGGATTCACCTCCAGCTTTAACATCAACGCCAACACATTTGACACCACTGCTGGGAATCTCGGTCCTTTGTTCACTGGTTTCAACCAGGACGTCCGCTCATTGCCGTTGGTGACGGTACCAGCAAACTTGAAATTTCCGCTGGCGCAACCACTGGATGAAGGGGAACGCATCGAACAAAGTATCGACTCGAAATTGCAGGCGCCGAACGAGTACGTTTGGAACCTCACCTACGAACGGCAATTCAAGGCGAACACCACGTTGACTGTGTCGTATATCGGTCGCGCGGCACGTCACCTTCTCGCGCGCCGCGACGTTGCTGCCTTCAGCAACACCAAAGACCCCAAGAGTGGCGTGGACTGGTACACAGCCGGGACGATGCTCGAAAAACAGCGCCAGCTCGACGTAGACACCAGCCAGATCGCATCTATTCCGTTTTTCGACAATCTCTTTCCCGCAAACCTCGTCGGTATCATGAATAATGATCCCAGCGTTCAAAACGATTGCGGTTCCGATTCCGTGAACCTCTGCTTTGATCCGACATGGACGAACACGCAAATGTTCTACGGAATGCAGAGCCGTGGCGGCGGGGGAAACCCGACAAATCCATTTGCATTCTTCGCCGGAAACGATTGGACGGATACGCAGGCATACATCGATAGGGTGCTTTTCCGGAATGGATTTCCGACTCGCTTCATGCAGCAACAATACGGTGCACTATCCGCATGGAGCACCATCGGCAATTCTTTCTACAACGCCATGACCGTCACGGTTCGGCAGCGACTGAAGACCCTTACTACGGACTTCAACTACACGTACTCCCATTCTCTGGACGACGCCTCGGGTTTACAAAACGCCGGTGCATACGGCTCAGCCTTTATCGTTAACCCCATTCGTCAGGGCGATTGGTACGGCAACTCCGATTTCGATATCCGCCATCTCGTAACGGCCTCGGCTGTCTGGCTGCTTCCCTTTGGCAAGGATAGATCTTTTATGCGCACGGACAATCACTTCGCTCAAGCGGTCTTGGGCGGATGGCAGCTCACGGGAATCTTCCGCTATAACAGCGGATTGCCGGAGACCACCAGCCCTTACGACGACGCTCGCTGGGCGACCAACTGGAACGTGCAGGCGGACGTAACGCCCACTGCTCCGATCCGAGCCTGCCCGAACAGAACGGGAACCCCAAAGCTATTTGGCGGTTGTGACGTCAAAGCAATTTATCAAAGCTTCCGCAACGCTTATCCTGGTGAAACCGGCCCGCGTAACTGGCTCCGCATACCGGGCTATTCCAATGTCGACCTCGGCCTCGGCAAAACTTTCAATATGCCCTGGAGCGAGAAACAGCAACTCCAACTCCGGTGGGAAGTCTTCAACGTAGCCAACTATCAGCCTTTCGGTCCGATTGACACCAGCCGGACTGGTTTCGGCGTCGCTCGTGATCCGAAGCTGCGTGGCCTTAATCCGCCAACCAACTGGTCGAATTTTACGGACATCCAGAGTTTCGCCGGCAGCACGCGTTTGAACGCCCTGCGCGTCATGCAAATAGGCTTGCGCTTCAGCTTCTAAACCTTCTGTCAATCGAAAGGGCGCATGCGATTTGCCTCGCATCCGCTCTTTTTTCTTTGTCGAGTGTTCTGTGAAGCTTAGTTCGCTCAGTCGCCGGCTAATGCTGTGCGGGGTGCTTCCACGAGTTCGGCAAGGCCACGCCGCACCGGTCCCAGCACAAAGGCGGGGACTTCTTTCTCGGGCGCGAGCGAAATGCTGGTGGATTTGCGGGGGAATTCGTTGCGCTGGTCCAGTTTCAGGCCGGCTTCCTTCAAGAACTCCGCGGAGAAGCCCATATCTTCTGCGCGGTCCACGCCCCAGAACCACAGCTTTTCTTCATGTTTCTGAAGAAAATCCAATGATTCCTCCAGCTTCTTCATTGCCCGATCGAATGAGCCCGCAAGAAAGTAGACCGAAAGGGTCCACGCGTGACGGGGATAATAAACTTGAATTCGGACACAATACTTTCCTGCCTGATTGCGTTCGATGCTGCAGCGATAGTCGTTTCGGCTTGAGCTGGTACGGGATGCCATTTGAATCACCGTCTTTGTTGGTTTCCGGGCCGGCAGGCCATGGAATCGGTCCTTCGTGGGAACTTCCAAGGACACAAGTAGCCTACCGAGGCGCAGGGGTAAACACAAGACCCGGTATCCAAGAATATAAATCTTTTGTTTTCTTACAGTTACTGGATGCTTACTCAGCTAAAGCTGCCGAAGCCTTGCAGCTTTTCCGGCATGATCTTCAGCTTGCCTTGTTTCTTCATGCGCTCATCCAGGCTTGTCTGGAAAGCGCGAAACGCCAAATCGCGCTTCTCCTGCAACACTTGGTCCGTTAATTCCTTCTTTTGTTTCTCGAAATCAGCCGGATTGGCTTCAGTTCTCTCCGCGACTCGATAAACGAGCCAGTTCGAGCCGATACTTTGCGGCGCCCCAACGTCGCCAGTCTTCAATTGAAACGCTGCGGCAAGCTGTTTTCCGCTGCCTACACCAGGAATTGCGCCGGTACGGGCAATCGATTCGCTGGTTTTGGCTTCGAGGCCAAGAGCTTTCGCCGCCGAATCCATCTTTTCGCCGGACTTGAGGCGCTTCAGCAGGTCGTCGGCCTTCGATTTGGCGAGTTCGACCGCCTTTTCGCGCTTTACGTCGGCCACCACCTTGGCACGCTCTTCGTCAAACGTGCCGGGATGCGAAGGGACTACAGACTTTAGGGTAAGCACAACATATCCCCGGTCGGTCTGCAGTGGCATGCTGACCTGGCCCTGTTGCAGGCGAAAAATTTCTTCCTTCACAGCGGGAGCGTTGCCGAAATAGAGCAGAGGATCCGTAGCGCTGACTGCTGGGGTATCCGCAACGTCCAGGTTGAATTGCTTCGCCAAATCGTCCAGCGAAACCTTGTTGGATTTGCGGATCTCGGCGCTCACTTTGTCTGCAAGCGCGTTGGCCTCAGCATCACCCTTCTGGGCTTTTGCGTTTACAAGCAACTGAGGCTTCACTTGATCCAGCGGAATCACGTGCGCCGATTCCCTGTCCAAGACCTTGATGATGTGAAAGCCGTATTCCGTCTTCACGATGCCGGAGGTCTCGCCTTTGGGAGTGTCAAACGCGGCCTTTTCAAACGCGGGTACGGTCTGCCCTTGCGTAATCCAGCCCAGGTCGCCGCCCTTGTCTTTGGTCTGGGTATCCTCGGAATATTTTTTCGCCAAATCTTCGAATTTGGCGCCTTTTTTCACTTCCCTGAGAACATCTTCGGCGCGCTTCTGCACTTCCGCGATTTCCGCTTCGGTATTCTTGCCGCGGGTAAAGAGCAAGATGTGCTCGACGTGAACGCGATTGGGCACGCGGTATTGGTCGATTTGCGATTGATAAAGGCGCTTCAGATCGTCGTCGGAAACCTGAGCGGCCAGCTTCATCTTGTTTACGTCCATCAGGGCGTAGCGCACAGAGCGGCGTTCCGGTTCCTGGTATTTTGTTTTGTTCTTTTCGTAGTAGGCCTTCAAATCGGCTTCGTCCGGGTTGATTTTCGCTTCCAGGTCGTCCGGCTTGATCAATGCGTAATCGAGCTTTACTTTCTGGTTTTGATAGATGAACTGATCTTTCAGTTCGGCCGGGGATGCGCTGATTCCATCGGTTACGAGCTTGTGGAACTTATCGAGCAGAAGTTCTTTCTTTAGCTCTGCTTCAAATCCGGGCACGGTCATTTGAAAACGCTGCTGTACCAGCGCCGTATATTGATCGGCGCCGACAGGATTGTCGCCATTGAAGGCGGCCGGCAGAATTTGCTTGATGAGCTGCGCCATCTCTTCATTGGTGACGGTGATGCCGAGGCGATTCGCTTCGTACTGAATTTCTTTTTCAAAAACGAGCCGGTCGAGAATCTGACGCGCGTAGATCGATTCATATTGCTTAGGAATCTGGCCGCGTTGTTCGGCTGCGGAGAGTTGCTGCCGGATGTCCTGCAGCGAAATATCCTGGCCGGCTACGGTGGCCACGGTGTCGGAGGAGGACGCGCCAGCTCCCGGCCCCTGCGGCACAAGATAGAGCAACATGCTGATGGCGAGTACGCCTACAACCATTCCCAAGACGATCCTTACAAGAGTCTGTCTATTTTCAAAAAACGCCATTTTCCGTGCGTCTCCCTATTCCCACACTATCCACATGGTGGACAAACTTAAGATTATAGACGAGCGAGAGGGGAGACCCAAACAGTTTCCCGTGTACGGCACACAAGCTAGCTTGTTGCCGTGCCTGTGCGCTTATATTTAGTTAACCATAGTCGTTCCCCTTCCCCGGTTTTGCGTATGTGTTGATTCTAAAGGTGGTTAAAGTCCTTTGTTTTCTATCAAAT
>JAFDVY010000206.1 GCA_018268785.1 Acidobacteriota bacterium
CGCTGCTCCAGATTCATTTCGATGACATTCGCCCGGAAGAGTGGACTCCCTCGTATGCTGGAAGTGCGTCGAGAATGGATTTCTTGCTGAAATCAGACCAATTTGTGATCGAAGCAAAAATCACCCGTTTGGGCAGAGCCAACAAGGAAATAGCTAACGAATTGACCATCGATGCCGCTCGCTATCGGGCTCATCAGGATTGCAAGAGTCTCGTTTGTCTCGTGTACGATCCAGGCGGATTGATAAAGAATCCTCGCGGTTTCGAATTGGACCTTGCCCGTCTGTCCGATCCACGTCTCGCGGTCTTTCCGATAGTCGTCCCATGAGGATTCCTCTTCACAATTCGCCTCAGGAGTACATTTCATGAGCAACAGAGAGGCTGCAAAAAAAGGACATGAAAAGGCAGTCGCTGACCAATTGTTGGAGACCGAAAAACTCGACGCAACCTTCGAGCGAGTTGGTGATCCTGATAAGAAAGAACCTGACGCCATTTACCAGACCGAAGGGCGAACGGTGGGTATTGAAGTGGCCACAGCCTACTACGACGAAGCCGATGCGCAAGACGAATGGGAGATCGCGACCGGAGAGTTTCCTCTCGCTCCTGGAGAGATCAGGCCGAGTTCTACCGGCATCATGGGAAATCCAGACCAAATGATTCGCGAAGCCGTTCAAGAAGAACTCGAAGATAAGTGTGGTAAGAAATATGCTGGAGTGGACGAAACGTGGTTGTGCATAAACATGTTTGCAGCGCTCAACGACGCAGAATCGGTAGCTGGGTGTCTGAAGGAATTAGAGGTCCCCGCGACCCACAACTTTGCCCGAATCTACCTTACCTACACCGCTCCAGAACACGAAGGTGGAAAATACATCGCCAAGCGAATTGCTTAACGCAGAGTCAGATTAAAATCAGGCAAGGGTAAGCCTTGAAAACAACGAAGATTTACTTCGCTCCATTTCACTCTACTTCCGAAGATTCATCAACGTCGGCCTGCGGATCGACCATCGCCACGTTTAAGAAGGCTGTTAACACCGGGGACTGGCCTTATGACATTGGGGATGATCCATCTTTTTACGCGATGCGCAAATTCGGCGGCCAGCTTTCCTGGGGCATCTGCCGTCAAGACGTTCGCAACAGTCTTCGTCCCGGTGATATAGTGGCCTTTTTTTCATTTCACAAATTTGAGGAAACAGGGGACTCCGAGTATCGATTCTGTGCTCTCGCAAGCGTCGATAAGTGCGTGACTCAGATTGATCTTTGGCGAGAAGGAAGTCTTCGTGTTTACAGAAAATATTTCAACCTCCTCATTAGGCCATCGAAGTCTGTAAAAGAGGGCTGGGAGCACTTTGAGCCTACTCTGACAGGCTCACGCCTTCATCACGATTGGCTTTGGCGGATGGCCGAGCACCAAGGATTCCAAAAAAAGGACTTCAAAGAACTTGAGGAGAATGATCTTCTGGAGCCAGCCGCAAGTATCCAACGTCGCCCGGTAGTTATTGCAAAGAATTATGTCCTGTTCTCCGACGATACGACGAAGACTCATGTCCTATCCAAGCCGCCGGTAGTGGCTTGGCATTCGAGAGGAAGGGCAGCGGAAGATTGGAATCAAGACAAGTTCAGCCAGGGGTTAAAGCGTTTGACGCTCGATGTGGCAGAACAGACGAACGGGCGAAAGAGATCGCTACGGATCAGAAATTCTCAACGTGCTCACCGCCACGTTGTCTTTGAACTGCCTTCGTCGGACGCGGGCCGCTGGCGCGCACAATTCTTGGATCATATTCGAGGTCGCTGAGCGAAGTCTCGGTAGACCCGAAGCTGGTGCTAGTGTGAATCTCCTGAAATCCCCTTAAGAGAACAGTGGGTCTTGACAATGAGGCTATTACCGTCTAACATTTAGACGGTAATGGGAGTGCCCTATGACAAGACAAGGTCTCAAACTAAAACAAGCGAGTGCTGTCCTGCAGGTTCAGCCAAAGGAGCTGCAGAATCTTGTCCAATTTGGAGTTGTCAAACCCAGAAGGACTGCGGGGACGTACTTTTTTGACACGAATGTTCTGTTGGCTGCCAAAGTTGCCTTGTACCTGAAAGAATCATTGGGAACCCGGACGAGTGTGCTTTCTAAATTAATGGTTGCGTTCAGCGCGTTCGAAGAGAAGTCTAGAGAAGAGACACCAAACTACGTCGTTTTCAGTTGTCGGCTTACAGCCGAAGAGGAACCTATCAAGCTTGGAGTTCCATTTCGAGCCTTTGAGGAACAGGTTGAGGAGAGAATGAGTCGGATTGATCTCTACAAAGACCTGCCGCGCGGGAGAAAGCGTCGGGGCTGGAAAAAGGAATTTCTGGAATCGCTGACTGAGACCGCAAAGGACATCGGCGAAGTTTCTGAAGCGGAAATCTTGCGGACGGTTCGCGCCCATCGTAAAGAGAGACGTACGCCGGAGATCACCGTTGCCGCGGAAAGCTAAGAAGCAAAAGAGACGGGGGGTCGTTGATACAAGTGTTCTGGTCGCAGGCGTGTCTGGCTTTAGGGAGCCTTACATTCGCGGAAGGAACCCGAGCGCGGATTTACTTCACGATTGGGCCGAGAACAGTGACTTCACCTGGTTGGTAACGGAAGACATCCTCGATGAGTACAAAGAAGTTCTTAAACGCCTCAATGTGCGTCCGGCCTTAATCGGGCGAATCGTTAACCTAATCCGAGAGAGAGCTGAAGAAGTGAAGGTTCGCTACGCAGCTGAGATTTCTCCAGACCCCAAGGATGATCCGTTCTGTGCCTGCGCACAGCAGGGAAAAGCCGAATTCATTGTCACTTTGAACCCGTCTGATTTTCCGATAGAGGTTCTGGCGGCTACTGTCCTTTCGCCGACCGAAATGATTGAGAGTTAGAGTATTCCACGAATCAAGCCCGTGCACATTACAGCCACCGCAGCCAACCCAATGATTCAATAATTCTCGTGTTCGCTTGGCCCATTGCGGCTCTTTGAGGAACTCGACAGTGTCCTAATACAGGATGGTATATTACGCTTGGTGTTGACATCGGCTCAATGTGGTGATAATCCTACACAAGGACACTATAGTCCGTAAGTAGGAAGGAGCCTAAGCACCGATGTTAGCGTTTGAGAAGATTCTTTACACGAAACGAGAGGCAGCCCAACTTCTGTCGATTTCGGTTCGCAGCCTCGACTACCTTATCTTCAACCAGCAAATCCCAACACGCCGTGTAGGACGGCGTGTATTGGTCCACCGCGATGCCATTGAGCGCTTCGCGCGCCGTGATCACCTGTCGATCCGCACGCCTGAAGCACCCCCAGTGTAGCCATGGGAAGTTCGGTGCCTTCGGCACCGGGAGTTTTTTTGACACGTCACCCCTAGAAGGGTGCTGCAGAGGAACCAGAAGTTCGCGTAGGCGAACCAATTCATTTTGAAGAGCTTGAAGCGAAATTCAGACCTGGAGTAGATCAGCGGTTCCCGGTCGATAACACAGCGGAATTCATATGAAAGCAGCGATTCGTACCAAATCAGTCGGAACCAAGGTCACGGAAGAGGAGTATGCCCGTCTTGAGTCATGTGCCTCAAGCGAAGGTCTGTCTATCAGCGAGTGGTGTCGGGCAGTCTTGCTGGCCGAGAGCAAAGGGAGGCGGCTTTCCGAATCTGAGCAGTTGATGCTCGCCGAAATCCTGGCCTTGAGAACAATCCTCCTGAACCTGCACTTTGCAGTCGCCCGAGAGGGGACGATCAGCGCGGACGCCATGCAAGCGATCATCGAGCGAGCTGACCGGGACAAGAACAAGAAGGCTTTGGAACGGTTAGGAATGAAACCTGACGATCCCGAAACGGAGTCCTGAAATGAGCCAGTCTTGGGGACGGGCCAGATTTGCGGGAAAGTGGCCGAGCCGCAAACCCTGGTGGAGCATCGCGGTCATCATGACCGCGATCCTAAGCGTCGGGCTAATCGGCGATTTCTGCCGCGCGTTCACATGGACGCCTTTGCAGAGGTACTACGCTGGGATTTACACGACGACCGGCGACTACCATTCCGCCCGTCATGTTCACCCCTATGATGTCCTGGTCCTCGTTACGCCAACAGGGGACCGACTAGCGGTCGATGGCGATGTTGTCGAAGAGAGAGAAAACTCATTCGTTCTTTCAACCCAGGCCATCAAGTCGGGAGCGTTAAGGCTCGAATGGCAACATAAGCTGTTTGAGAATGCGAGGCTACACGCCTTGCTGCGTCACCAGATTTACCAGAACCGGTCGTTGTTCGTCCTGTCCAAGTGGGCCTGGATTGGGGCGTTGCTCATTCTCTTCGGCGGCTTGCTTGTTGCCATACCAAAGGACTTAGGGCGCAGAAGGCGACTGAGGCACGGACGCCGACTAAAGGGACCAGAGCTTGTGACCGTTTCCCAGTTCAATCGGCGGAACAAATCAGACGGCGTCGGATTTTCGCAAGAGCAGGACTTGCTGAACCGCTTTAAGGAAAGTGCCCGGTCCGTTCGAATTCCGCGTCGGATTGAGTCGAGCCATATCCTCATCATGGGAGATACGGGAACCGGGAAGAGCGCCCTCATCCGGCAGCTGCTAATTGAAATCGAAAGGCGCGGCGAAAGCGCAATCGTCTACGACCCGGCGTTGGAATATATCCCCCAATTTCTTAATCCTTCGCGAGGCGACGTGGTTCTGAATCCTCTAGATCAACGTATGCCTTACTGGACGCCGGGCGCTGAGCTTCGACACGACGCCGAGGCACTCACGCTAGCCGCATCATTATTCACAGATCGGCACAACGAAAATCCCTTTTTTGTCGAAGGCC
>JAFDVY010000207.1 GCA_018268785.1 Acidobacteriota bacterium
ATTTGATAGAAAACAAAGGACTTTAACCTCCTTTAGAATCAACACATACGCAAAATCGGGGAGGGGGTGCCAACTCTCAGATCGTCTTGTCCTTTGACGTGCAGAGCGATTCCAGATTGCAATCCATGCATTTCGGATTGCGCGCATGGCAGACGCGGCGCCCGTGCCAGATAAGCTGATGCGAAAAGGGAATCCAGCGGTCTTGCGGAAGAATCCTCATCAAATCCTGCTCAACTTTTTTCGGATCTTCGTTGTGGCTCAAGTCCAGCCGGTTCGAGAGCCGTAGAACGTGCGTATCAACCACGACTCCGCTGGCGATTCCATACGCAGTGCCTAGAACCACGTTGGAAGTTTTTCTTGCCGCGCCCGGAATGGTCAGCATCTCTTCCATCGTCCGAGGAACTTGCCCTCCGAAACGTTCAAGGACCGCCTTGCTCGCTCCAATCACGGACTTCGTTTTATTACGAAAGAATCCCGTTGGGCGAATGTCCTGCTCAAGTTCGCCCGGATTTGCGTGGGCGAACGCTTCCGGCGAGGGATATTTCTTGAAGAGCGTTGCAGTCACTTGATTCACGCGCACGTCGGTGCACTGCGCGGAAAGAATCGTGGCAATCAGCAGTTGAAATGCATTTCCGTGATGCAGCTCGCAAACCGCGTTCGGATAAGCCTCATCGAGCCCTTTGAGAATGGCCGCCACGCGCTTCGGGTCCGTCTTTACGCCCGTTGGAGCCTGCAAGGCCAATTTTTTATTTTTTTGTTTTTCCGTTTTTTTTCTGCGCGTTTTCTTTTTCAGCGGCATGGCCCGGAGACTATAACACGTCCGGCAGAACGCTCAGCAATCGCCGGAACGCTTTGCCGCGATGGCTGTATTGATTTTTTTCTCCCGGCGTAAGCTCCGCAAAAGTTTTCCGCAGAGGAGGAAAATAAAAAACCGGATCGTAACCGAATCCACCCTCGCCGCGCTGCGATTGCAAAATCTCGCCATCTGCACGCGCGGTAATCACGATCAACGCGCGGTTTTGTTTCACCACAGAGAGTGCGCAAACAAAATGTGCGGCGCGTTCGTCCGCGTTTTTGCCAGCCATCTCGCCCAGGAGTTTCTCGATTCGTTGTGCGCTGGTTGCGTCCGGTCCGGCGTAACGCGCGGATTGCACGCCTGGCCGTCCGTCGAGACTGGGTACAACAAGTCCCGAATCGTCCGCAATCACAGCTTCGTGTGTTAGCTGCGAATAATACAGAGCCTTGCCCGCGGAATTTTCTGCGAAGGTAGGAGCGCTTTCTTCAAACGCGGGAAGGGAATCGAATCCCGGAAGCAAATCCAGTCCAAGTAAAATCTGCGAATCCTTTGCAAGCACGCGAAATTCTGCGAGCTTTCCTGGATTCGATGACGCAAGAAAAAGTTTAGCGGCCACGAGCGATCGACTTTGCCGGCAGCAACTGCCGTTGCGCGTCGTTCAGGCGGCGAATTCCAGCAGCGGCGAGCGCCAGCAAATCTTGCATCTCGCTTCCGGAAAACGGCCGGCCTTCCGCGGTCGCCTGAATCTCCACAAAGTGTCCGGTTCCGGTCATCACCACGTTCATGTCCACTTCCGCGCGCGAATCTTCTTCATACGCAAGGTCAAGCAGCGCGCGATCGTCAACAATGCCGACACTGGTTGCGGCCACGGTGTCGATCAATGGAGAGGTCTTCAGAATTCCGGCCGCAATGAGACGTTCCATAGCCAGAGCTAGCGCAACAAACGCACCAGTAATCGAAGCAGTGCGCGTTCCGCCATCCGCCTGAATCACGTCGCAATCGAGATAAACCGTACGTTCGCCAAGCGCTTCCTGGTCCGTAACAGCGCGCAAGGAGCGCCCAATCAACCGCTGAATCTCCACGGTTCGCCCCGATTGTTTTCCGCGCGCCGCTTCCCGCGCCGTGCGTTCTTCCGTCGCTCGCGGCAACATTCCGTATTCGCTGGTGACCCAGCCTTTTCCGGAGCCTTTCAAGAATCCCGGCACGCCGTCATCCACAGTCGCCGTGCAGATCACACGCGTCTTGCCCAATTCGATCAGCACGCTGCCTTCGGCCGTCGAAATAAAATCCGGTGTCATTTTAAGGGGCCGCAGTTGATCCGGGCCACGTCCGTCGTTTCTCACCCTGCCTCCATCGTCGCCCGCGAAAATAACACGGAACCCATGCCGGCGCTCGCCGAAACTACTTCTTCGCGGGAATATTTGCGTTGACGGGAAATGTGCCGGTCAAATCCAGATGCCCCGCGAGCGTTTCCACTTCCTGCCCATGAATCAGAATCTTCAGTTGCTTCACTTGAGGCACGTTTTCCGACAGCGTCCGCGCGATGGAATCGACAGCCAACTGCTCACTTTGTATCCCGGAAGGAATCGAAGTGGTCATCGCTTCGGAAAAATCGGCGACTCCAGTCCCGTCCGGCAAAATGTAAAACGCGAGCAGCGCCGCATCCGACGGCAACGTCTTCAACTCCGAGTCAACCGGCCCAGCCAACAGAGTATTCAATACTTGCTTCGCGCGCAGAGTTGGATCGTTCGAAAGCGGCAGCTCGACCGTCGTGGAAGATAGTCCGGAATCGTCCCCGTCCGCAGCCCAGTACAACTTCGCTTTCACTTTCGGCTCGTTCGAATTCGCGTTCAGGCTCTGCGTCAATTCTCTGCGCGCCTGTTCTTCGCTTTTCTGTTGAACTTGCGCTTGGCGCTTCACGCGCTTCTTCAAAACCGGCAAATAGATGGCCGCCGCAACCACGGCCACCACAAGTCCGATCAAAATGCGCACGCGCCATTTGGGGCTCACGGCTTTGCTCCAGCCGCCGGCGCCGATGAGATGCTTGCCGGCGCTGCCGTCACATACGACGGGCGAAACGTCACCACGCCGCGGACAATCGCATCCGCAACTCCGGGCAACAGTTTGTCGAGGTCCGCTTTGTCCGGAATCGAAACGCTCGATAGTTCCACGGCAATCGCCGGCGCCGCGGTTGTACGCAACTGCCGGATCGATGCTGTCTGCACTTCCGCCGGCGAACCCTTGAACTTTTGCGCCAGCTCGCCTTGCACCGCATCCCCCAACTTCCTGCTCAAGGGCAAATACGCGGCCTGCGCTTGCTCCCACGGTATCAATCCGCCGTTCGCGGGAGCCAAAGCCATGTCGGGCATCGCATAAACGCGCACCGTTCCGCTAAGGCCAGTCGAGGAAACATGCAGCGACAAGAAGATCGCGCCGGATTGCGCATTCACCAAGGCGGATCGGTCATCGAACGAAGGATTTTCATTTGCGGTCCTCGTCTGAAGCACCTGGAAGCCCTGCGCTTCCAACCCGCGTTTCACCTGTGCTGCCATTTCGAGCACGATGTCGCTTTCTCTAACGCCGCCAGTTCCGCGCGCGCCCGGATCCGTTCCGCCATGCGCGGGGTCGAGAATCACCACGTTTAGTCCAGTCTGTTGTGGTATTGGCGCTGCGGCAGTTTGAGAGGCGGGCGTTTGCCCAGCGGCAGGCAATGAACTTTGCGGCCGCGCGGCAATCCCTCCGAGCAGCGCTATTGCCCCAAGACTCCATATTGTTTTTCGAGTGAATCCGCTCATGCGAAGCACGCCAAGCAGAATAGCAAAAGTTGAGCGCGGACTGTGGCGCACAGTTGGTTGTGGCAACGAAAAAGGGACGGCTGGATGCCGCCCCTTCACAGCTAGAACTCGTCAGCCGGCTCTACGCCGTTTCTGTTTCAGAAAATTCCGGAGGCACGCCCGTCGCTTGCTGCCGGAACCGGCTCGTCAATGCATACATCACGAACCCACCCACAATGATGAGCGCGCCGAACAACAAGCCGTTAATCCCCAGAATCACTTCGCTTTGACTTTTCACCAGCGCCAAGCAAAGCAGAGCGAGTGGAAACACTCCCACAAGAATTGCGCCGGCCATTCCGCCGGGAACCTTAAATTCGCGCCGCAGGTTTGGCTCCCGGATCCGCAAAACCACGAGCGTCACGAACTCGAGCGACAAGCTCAATCCATACAGCAGGATGTCCAGCGTAATCAGCCGGCTGAATCCCAGCCCCAGGCAAAGCGCCCAGCACGTTGCGCACACCAGAATCGCCACCCACGGCGCATTCGTCCGCTTGCTTGTATTTCCAAAAAATTTCGGCAACATGCCATCCCACGCCATCGCCAGCGGCAAGCGCGAATAGCTCATCACCAGCGCGTTGAACATTCCGAACGCGCTCATCATGCCGCCGAGCACGATGAAGAAGCGGAGCCATTCGAATCCCAGGATCTTCCCGCCGATGGACCCCGCAACCGTTGCCCACGAACCTTCGGTAAAGCTCGACGCGGGGATGCCCGTGAAATACACGGCCAAAAAGGGAAGCACGTAGGTCAGCGCCACCAGGACCACGGCGGCGATCATTGCTTTCGGGTAAGTCCGTTGCGGCCACTCCACTTCCTGCGCAATCGTGGAAGCGTTGTCCCAACCCATGTAATTCCACATGGCTACCAGCACGCCGCCCAGCAAGCCCACTCCAACTCCGGCACTGGCTGCCTGCGGCCCTGCCACAGCCGCCGAATGGAACGGAGCCATCACCACGATAATGGCAAATGGCAACGACAGCAGGAAGAAAAGCCAGAGCGAAGTGATCCCGACCACGCGAATTCCCGCAAGGTTCAAACCGGCGCAAGTAACTACCACGAACAATCCCGCATAAATTCCGTGATTTCCCACGCCAAACCACGGCGCCATCTGTTTTAAATAAATGACGAAGAGCGTCGGATAGATCGCCATGTCAAAAATACT
>JAFDVY010000208.1 GCA_018268785.1 Acidobacteriota bacterium
AGGCCCCTATCCTACACGTGCCAGGTGTCCAGTTTTTGAGGGGTTCATTACACGATGTATCCCGGTTTCTACCGCTCCATATCCCTTTAGCGGATACACCTCCAGTGTGTCCGGTAGCAGCGCCCGCTCCACCTTTCCGCAGATGTTCTGTTTAATGGCAGCGAGAAACGGTTCTTTCCCCACGGACAGCCCTGTCTGGTCGTGATAAAACTCTAGGTCATCCGACACCATCGCACCCAGCGTAGTCAGATCACAGTGGTTATATGCATCGAAGAGCTTGGTGTCTAAGGACTGTATCGTCACAAATAGAGGGTCGGGCTGCGCGACGGATTGCGCGTCTGTAGACACGCTAGAAGCCAAAACGACAAGAAGGAACAGGTGAAGCAATCTTTTCAAATTCATAGAAAACTCCTTCGCGGGATGCAAGCTACCGGTCTATACGGATCGCGGCCCGAGTTGTTCCAGGAATTATTTTGTCCGCATGCTCCTCTTTCCCGGGTTGTGACAGCATTCCGGCCGGATCACGAGCTAACCGGAAGTTATTCCGGGCCGGAAGTCCGCTCCTGGGAAATTACAAGCCGAGGTACGACGAAGGTGTCTTCCTGTATTCCAGACGCCAATCTGCATTTCCGAAAGTCTCGAACATTCAGGCGTACCTTGATCTGTATGCGCGAGGCGATCGAGACCTCAAACAGGCCGATGTTCTTGTCGAAAATGCCATCGAGCCGCGCTGGAAATCGCTGTGATTCCTGAACCCCAACGGACCTATCTGCTCGAGCTTTTGGCCGCCCTTGGTACTGCTGCCGATGACTTTGTCATTGCCGGTGCACAGGCGATGAAATTCACGGTCGAAAAGGCGCGCGGCACCAAAGACGTGGATTTCATCCTTGATGTAGTCGCTCTCCGGAAAGAACCTCTGCAGCTAGCTAAAGTCCTGGAAAGCCTCGAATACAAACCTGTGCCAGAGTAGCAAAACTTCCAGTTCGTGAAAGACATTCCGGGTAGCAAGGAAACCATGCGCATTGAATTCATGGCCCCGGAGGAGTTCAAACGGCGCACCGACTTTCGCGTTGAAATCCAGGATGGAGTTCATGCGAGAGTCTGCACCGGCGGCTCGATCGCGCTCGCGGAATCCGACAGCCACACGATCTCCGGAAGACTCTGGTAATTCTATCCCCATTGGGTTAGAATTATCGCATGAAGGCTACCGAATATACGCCGGCACAAGCATCGGCGGTCGCAAACCTCCCGCTCCCGGCCGTACACAAGCTCATCGAGCGTCGACTCATTCGTCCGCGAAGAATGCGCTCTGGAAGGGCCATCTTGCGAATGCTTAGCAGGGAGCAGGTCCTCTATCTCCGTCTTGAAGCCGAGGGAGTGCGCCTCTTGCCTCTGGCATCGCGTCGCGCCATCGCCAAAGAAATTGAATCTTCTCCCGGAGTTGATGCGGTAGTGCTAAACGAAGGCTCTGCCGTCGTCGTGCAAGTGAAGCCCGTCCGCTTGGAACTGGACGAGGAAATTAAGAGACTTGAGATTGCTGAGAATATCATTACTTCCGACCCCGAAATCATGCGGGGCACACCCGTTTATCGGGGCACCCGCATCCCTGTGGAACTCATCGCCGACATGCTGCGCGAGGGAACGACGTACGAAGAAATTCTGGCGGGCTATCCGGCTCTCGACCGGAAAAAAATCGAGCTTGCCCCTCTTTACGTCCAGGCGTTTCCTCGCCGAGGCCGCCCAATTGTCCGTCCCTGGGCTCGACAAAAGCCAACCCGGGTGACCCGGCACGGCCGCTCTAGTACGGGACAAAAGTGAAACTTTTGATCGACGAGTGTCTTCATACCTCGCTGCGGGACATTGCGCACGCCGCCGGGTATATCGCCGATCATGTAAATTACCTCGGTCTCGGAGGCCTCAAGGATTGGGAATTAATGTTGAGAATCCTCAATGACGATTACACATTCGTGACAAACAATCGTTCCGATTTTCTTTCTCTTCACGGAAAACAACGGTTGCATCCCGGAGTGATTATTGTCGTTCCGAGTGTCAGTCCTAATCTTCAGCAGGAGCTTTTTCGCGCAGCACTCAGGCACATTGGTAACCGAGATCTCACCAACACCGTTGTCGAGGTCAAATATGCACGAAGTCGGGTCGAATGCTCCGAGTACGCTTTGCCGCCAACCGCTGAATGAACGAGGATGAGGCTTGCGGGACTCGCTCCGTCGAAAAGTGTGTCGCTGAATAACAAGACGCCGAAGAATACATGCATTAGGGTACTTGGCGGTACCTGTGGCGAGCTTGCTTTATTAGCCGCATTTGCCATTTCTTAGCCCCTCGATCAATTAGGTTTTTTGTAGCCCGCAATGCACACAAGTTCTCCTAGATCAACAAGACCACGAATTCCGTCATTAGCTTCCTGCCGAGAATTGTCCCTTCTCCCTCCTGCCCTTCCTGCGTAAAGACTGCGCCTAGACCGCCCGCTTCTCCTGTCAAGGGTCTCCGCTTCGCTCTGATGAACACGAACACCACGCGCCCTTGACAGCGCGGGCGGCTAGTCGCCGGGGGCCACTTAGGAAGGGTATTGCTTCTTTTTTTCAAGCGAAAACCACGCCTGAAAAAAGGAGGAAAGAGGAAACGACAAATGCCAGAAAGACAACATGCCACTTGGGGAGAACTCTTGCGCGATGCGGTCGAAAAGCCCGGGAGAATGCTCGCAGCCTACACCGCATTTCATAACTACTCATTCGGGAATGCCTTACTTGCGCTCGAACAGTGCGTTCGGCGCAACTTACAGCCCGGCCCACTCAACACCTATCGCGGTTGGCTTGAGCGCAAACGGCAAGTACGCAAAGGCGAAACAGGAATCACCCTTTGCATGCCGATACCATTCAAACGAACCACGCCCATGGACGACGCCGAGGACGAATCAGCAGAGCCACGGATATGCAACGCCTTTCGTTTCCGTGCCTATTGGTTCGTTCTGGCGCAAACAGAGGGCGAAGATACCGACGTTGCGCCGATTCCCGGATTCGACTTGGATACGGCGCTCCGCGCACTGAGTATAACGCGCACGGCGTTTGACGAAATCAACGGCAATGTTCAGGGGTTTGCAAGGCACCGGGAAATTGCTGTTAGTCCGCTCGCCGCGCTCCCACACAAAACGACGTTCCACGAGATTGCCCACGTTGTTCTCGGGCACACGACTTCCGAAAAACTCGTGGACAGTGAACACACTCCTCGCCATTTGCGCGAGGTGGAAGCGGAATCGGTCGCGCTGATCTGCTGCGAAACGCTCGAACTCGACGGAGCGGAGTTCTGCCGGGGCTACATCCAGCACTGGCTGAAAACCGAAATAGAAATCCCCAACCACAATGCGGCGCACATCTTTGCCGCCGCCACTTCCATCTTGAAAGCGGGAACTCCCGCAACGGGCAGCCACTAGGCTGCCCGCTCCACGTTTCGGGCTCACCGTTACAGTAGGAAGAAATACAAACACAATTTGTTAAGAGAATAGGAGATGAGGAAATGAGCACCAAAGAAGTAGTGAAGCCGTTGCAAGAATACGTGAACGTTCCCCTCACGGAGTTGGTCGAATCCTCAACCAACCCGCGCAAGACGTTCGATGAGGAACGATTGAAGGAGTTGGCAGGAAGCATCCGCAGCAAAGGCATCCTCGCGCCTTTGCTCACGCGGAGGGTGAACAGTCACTTTGAAATCGTCTCGGGAATACAGCGGTATCGTGCCGCGAAGCTGGCGGGTTTGCGGGAAGCTCCCGTTCGCATCGTTGTTCTCACCGACGCGGAAGCGCTCGAAACGCAAATCGTCGAAAATCTTCTGAGAAGTGACGTGCATCCGTTTGAGGAAGCGCAAGGGTTTCGCGCGTTGCTCGAACGCGAAGGGGCTGGCTATACCATCGAAAAGTTAGCAGCCAAGACAGGCAAGAGCGCCGCGTACATCGCCAAACGTCTTCGGCTCTTGGACCTTGTTCCCCCCGTGGCGAATGCGTTTACAGCTGGGCACATCCGCATCGAACACGCCCTATTGATTGCCAAACTCGGAACAGATGCACAGGAGAAGGCTCTGGCCCACTGCTTTGACGGATACTACGCCGCGAATGACGGCGAACGGAGTCTCGTGCCCGCTAGCCGTTTGCAGGCTTGGATTGAGCAGAATATCTACCTCAGCCTGAAGTCCGTTCCATTTTCCAAAGACGATGAAACCCTTGTATCCGAAGCGGGAAGTTGCGCCCACTGCCCGAAGCGCACGGGGTTCAACAACCTTCTTTTTTCCGAAGTGCGGGAAGATTCCTGCACGGATGCCGCATGTTTCAATCGCAAGCTGGATGCGCACATCGCGCAGCGCGTTACGAAAATGCCCAATCTGGTCCAGATTACGGAGAACTACAGCACGCCGGAAGGAGCGTCCACCATCGCCCGGCGCAACTACGTCGAAGTGGTCTCACGAAAAGGCAAGAAGGGGGGAGATATGCGCCCGAG
This sequence comes from Acidobacteriota bacterium, assembly GCA_018268785.1. Lineage (GTDB taxonomy): Bacteria > Acidobacteriota > Terriglobia > Acidiferrales > UBA7541 > Acidiferrum. The sequence goes on from JAFDVY010000208.1 coordinate 4,500, forward strand.
GAAAAACTGTGCACGCATTTGACCCCCGCAATTCACGTGGACGGCGTGGACAGGGGGCGCCTCGTCAAAGTCTGTGCCGACCCGCTTTGCAAGATTCATTTTGGCGACAGGCGCGAAGAAGAAAAACGACGACTCCAATGGAAGGCCGAAAAGACCGCGGCGAACAAAAAGGCGAAACAGACGGTCGCATTCCGGCACCACCTTTTCGAC